>JBBQSH010000189.1:0-6205 GCA_038214015.1 Ignavibacteriales bacterium
TTTTAACAAAAACCAATGCAGTCAATCCAAAGAAGAAAGATTTTCTACTGCAATTTTCATTTAAATCGAATGGCGGTTATGAGGAAGCGCCTTTTTTAACTGTGTTCCAGAAGTTTTGTAAGGACAGTAAACTAATAAATACAAAAGCTATGATGGAAAATGATTCCCTTGAATTATCATATCATATAGTTCTTAAAGATCCTAAGTTTATAACTGAATTTGTAAGTCAGTTAAAAAATTCAATGGGAGTAAACAATGTTAATCTTTTCTTTGATGAAGAGAGCTTTTAAGAAGTTTAATATCAAATGAAAATATCAATATCAATATTCACTTTTTTTATTCTATTATTTTCTGTTGATAAATTATTTTCACAGCAGATATTTATCAATGAAATAATGTCTTCAAACGGGTTTACAATTCCAGATGAGGATGGTGATTATTCTGATTGGATAGAAATATTTAACCAGGAAGATTCTTTAGTGGATCTTTCAGGCTATGGATTATCGGATGATACAACCACTCCATTTAAATGGGTTTTACCAGCTTTGACTATTGCTCCTAAAGATCATCTCATAATTTTTGCAAGTGATAAAAACAGAACGGAATATGTAAAGCATTGGGAGACAGTAATCGATTGGGGCGATATTTGGAAATATAAACTAGGAACAAATGAACCACCAAGTAATTGGAAAAATTTAGGATTTGATGATCAACTTTGGACTTCAGGTCCAAGCGGATTTGGTTATGGTGATAACGATGATTCTACTATCGTTCCAAGCAACACTAATTCAGTTTATGTGAGAAAAATTTTTACTGTTGATGATATTACCAACATTAATATGGGAGTATTGCATGTTGATTATGATGATGCTTTTGTGGCATATTTAAACGGAGTAGAAATTGCACGTGCAAATATCGGCATCGTTAATATTCCTCCTGCATATAATGAATCTGCAACAACTTTTACCGAACCACTAATAGTTTATGGTGGAAGACCCAATACTTACATAATCCAAAATTCAAATTCACTTTTACAAAACGGAGAAAATGTTTTAGCAATTCAGGTTCACAATTATGGAACAGGTTCTTCAGATCTTACTCTCATTCCATTTTTATCCTTAGGAATGAACGTAATTCCTGAGAACCCAAGTGGGGCAAACCCGCTGCTTGATTTGCCTAATAAATTCCTTCATACAAATTTTAAGTTAAGTTCGACAGGGGAAACAGTTGTTTTAACAACTTCAACAAATGGAACGGTTGACGAAGTTACATTTGGATCAATCGGTCCTGATATTTCTTATGGAAGACAACCTGATGGAAGTAATAATTGGTTTTTATTTGCAGAGGCTACACCAGGGGATAGTAATACGACTCAATCGTTTACCGGGAGTGTTGATGAACCATTAGTTTCTATTAATGGCGGTTTCTATTCTGCTTCCGTAACTGTTTCAATGGCTCCAGCTTCCGTTAATGATATTGTTTATTTTACTCTTGATGGTTCTGAACCAAATGAAACGTCATCACTATATACTACTCCAATTCAAATTAATTTTACTCAAGTGCTGCGCACAAAAGCTTATAGTACAGGTTTATTACCAAGTAAAACAGTTACAAACACTTACTTTATTAATTTTTCGACTGATCTAACAGTTGTTTCTATTTCAACAAATCCGTCAAATTTGTTTGATGAAGAATACGGCATTTATGCATTGGGTGATAGCGCAGAAACATCGTTCCCGTATTTTGGTGCAAACTTCTGGAAGGATTGGGAAAGACCTGTTCACGTTGAACTTTTTGAAACTGGTGGTTCAAAAGGGTTTGGAATTGATATGGGTGCTAAAATTTTTGGCGGCTGGAGCAGAGGTAACGCACAGAAATCATTAGCTTTATTTGTTCGCGGAGATTATGGTGCAAGTATCTTAAACTGTAAATTATTTGAAGAGCTTCCCTTTGAAGAATACAAAGCATTGATATTACGAAACTCCGGGAATGATTGGCTATCAACTATGTTTCGCGATGCATTTATGACAAGTTTGGTTGATGGCATTGATTTAGACAAACAAGATTATAGACCAGCCGTTTTATTCATCAATGGCGAATATTGGGGCGTTCAAAATATTCGTGAAAAAGTTAATGAACATTTTTTAGCTCAGCATCATAATGTTAATCCAGATAGTGTTGACATACTTGAAAACTTCGGACAGGTTGTACAAGGAGATAGTTCTGATTATTTGGCACTTCATTCTTTTATAGAAAATAATAGTATGGCAATTCCATCCAACTATGAATATGTAAAATCTCAAATGGAAGTTGATAATTTTATTAAATATTCTGTGTCAGAAATTTATTTTGATAACCAGGATTGGCCTGGTAGTAACATAAAGTATTGGAGGAAAAGCACTAACGGTAAATGGCGATGGATTGTATTTGATACAGATTTTGGATATGGAATTTGGAATTCAAATGCCTATCAAAATAACACTCTTCAATTTGCGTTAGAGCCTAATGGTCCAGGCTGGCCTAATCCACCATGGTCAACACTATTTTTAAGAAAGTTATTAGAAAACACTTCATTCAAAAATGATTTTATCAATTATTTTGCTGATCTGACAAATACAAATTTTAGACCTGAAAATGTGGTTAATAAAATAAATTCTATGTCATCAGTCATTCAGCCAGAAATATCTAGACACTCAGCACGCTGGAATCAGTTTACATACAATCAGTGGCTTACGAATGTACAGAACATGAGATATTTTGCAAGTCATCGTTTGGATTATCTGAGGGCATACTATCTGCAAAAATTTAATCTCACAGGAACCGCACTCGTAACAGTTTCTAATTCTGATACTTTGATGGGCAGCATTAAAATAAATTCGCTGGATATAAAATCACTAACGTGGAACGGAATTTATTTCTTAGGTATTCCGATCACTTTTAAGGCACAGCCTAAAACCGGCTTTCGCTTTGTTCGATGGGAAGGCGGAAGTACAACAACATATGATTCATTAGCTATTACTTTAAATGGAGTGCTAACACTAAATGCAATTTTTGAAATCGATTCAAATTATAGCTCACCTGAAATTGTTATTAATGAAATTAATTATAATTCATCGTTAGCATTTAATACAGAGGACTGGATTGAGCTATATAATAATGGTGAAAGCGATGTTGATATTTCAGGATGGATTTTCAAAGATTCAGATGACGCTCATATTTTTTCAATTCCTCAAGGCACAATTCTAAATACAAATTCCTATTTGGTTTTATGTATTGATACATCGTTATTCGAACCTCTTTTTCCGGATGTTGGTAACTACATTGGTAATACCGGTTTTGGATTAAGCGGCAGCGGTGAACTTATAAGACTTTATGATAATCAGATGAATATGATGGACTCATTAGTCTATGATGATGCAGTACCGTGGCCAACTCAGCCTGATGGTAACGGTCCAACATTATCTTTAATAAATCCTGATTTTGATAACTCACTTGGTGAAAACTGGGCAGCTTCTTTAAGCTATGGCACACCTGGCAAAATTAATGATACTTTTGTAGATGTTGATGAAAAGTTAGAAAGCATTCCAACCGAATTTATTTTGTATCAAAATTATCCAAATCCGTTTAATCCAAGTACGCAAATTAGATTTTCACTACCTCAAAATTCATTCGTTACTTTAAAGATTTATGATGTAATTGGAAATGAGATAGCAGTTTTAATCAACGAAGAGAAATCAGCAGGAAATTATGAAGTTGAATTTGCATCGCTAAAAAATAATCTTAAGATTTCAAGCGGTGTTTATTTATATCAACTAAGAGCTAATGAGTTTATTGAAACAAAAAAAATGATACTAATTAAATAACCATTGGAAATTTAGAGTTATATGAAAAAAAGAAACTTGATCTTTAGTCTGATAATTACTTTATTAATTTGTTTCTCAACTAATTACTATGCTCAGGGATTTTTACATAGATTAGATAAAAAATTAGTTAATGGCGCAGGACAAGAAGTTCTGCTTAAGGGAATTGGTTTGGGCGGCTGGTTAGTGCAGGAAGGCTATATGCTTCATACATCCAACTTTGCAAATGCACAATGGGAGATTAAAGCCAAAATTATAGATCTGATTGGAGAAGCCAATACTGAGGTTTTCTATCAAACTTATAGAAACAATTATGTTAAAAAAGCTGATATTGATTCATTAAAAAGGTGGGGATTTAATTCTGTTCGATTACCTTTTCACTACGATCTTTTTGCAACTAATACAAATCCACCTGTCTTTTTAGATCTTGGATTTGAGATTATTGATTCTTTATTAGTGTGGTGCGAAGCAAATCAAATTTATTTAATTCTTGATATGCATGCTGCGCCCGGTGGACAAAGTGCAAATAACATCAGTGATTATAATCCGGCGCAACCTTCTTTATGGCAAAGTGAACAAAATAAAAATCTTACGGTGCAGATATGGAGAAAAATTGCGGAGCGATATAAAGATACAGAATGGATAGGGGGGTACGATCTTTTAAATGAACCAGCATGGAATTTAGGCTCGAATAATCAACCGCTAAGAGATTTATACATAAGATTAACTGATACAATTCGAGCTGTTGATAATAATCATTTAATATTTATTGAAGGCAATTGGTATGCAACAGATTTTAATGGATTAACACCCGCATGGGATGAGAATATGTCATACAGTTTTCATAAATACTGGAATGGCAATACACAATCTTCAATTCAATATTTAATCGATTTGAGAAACAACACTAATAGACCATTATGGTTAGGTGAAACGGGAGAGAACTCCAATAAATGGTTTGTTGATTGTGTTGAATTAATGAAGACAAACAATATTGGCTGGGCGTGGTGGCCGCATAAGAAAATTGAATCTATTGCGGGACCTCTATCTGCATACAAATTACCGGCTTATCAAACCCTTCTTAATTATTGGAGTGGAACTGCTCCAAGACCAAGTGCTACATTTGCTTATAATGCTCTAATGGCACAGGCAAATACTCTACTTGTTGAAAATTGCAGATATCAAAAAGATGTTGTGGATGCATTAATCAGACAGCCAAATAATAATAATATTATTCCGTTTGCTGATAATTTAGTGCCGGGAATAGTTAATGCCACAGATTATGATTTGGGGAAAATGACATTTGCTTACAATGATACTGAATTTGAAAATGCTGGTAACGACGGTAAGTGGAATAATGGTTGGAATTATCGAAATGACGGCGTTGATATTGAGTCTTGTTCTGATTTTCTTTCTAACGGATATAACGTTGGCTGGATTGAAAATGGCGAGTGGTTAAAATATACTATCAATGTTTTAGAGAGCGGTATTTATAGAATTAATCTTAATGTAGCTGCACCTACTGCAGAAGGGAAAATTCTATTATCACTTAATGGACAAAGCATAACGCCGGTTCTTAACATTCCTGCAACCGGCGGCTGGCAAAACTGGCAATATCTTTCGGTTGATAGCGTTTACTTGTCAGCAGGTACTCATAATCTTCAGACAAGATTTTTTATTGGCAAATATAATTTTAGTTATATGGATTTTGTATTGTTAGCAACAAGTGTAGATGAAGATTATAATTTATCTCTAACTTTTGAATTACAACAAAATTTTCCCAACCCATTTAATCCGGTTACTGAAATAAAATTCTCAATTCCGCAAGCATCCAATGTTAAGTTGAAGGTATTTGATATTGTTGGAAATGAAGTTGCAACTCTTTTGGATGAGTTCAAAAGCTCTGGTAAATACTCAGTAAAATTTGATGCAAAGGATCTTACAAGCGGAGTTTATTTTTACAGAATCCAAAATGATAATTTTACAGATACTAAAAAATTGCTTTTATTAAAATGAAAAAGATTTATTTATATCTATCGTATATCTGCATTTTAACTGGTGTCAATGTAGCTCAATCAGAAAGTGTTTCATTTACATCTGTTATTGATGGTTCAATGATTACTTTCACTTCTTCAAACTTACCCATAGTTATAATAAATACTAATGGACAGGAGATTCCGGATGATTATAAAATTACTGCCGATATGGGAGTAATTTACAATGGTGAAGGTGTTAGAAATAATCTTACAGATCCTTGCAATAATTACAATGGTAAAATCGGAATTGAAGTTCGTGGTTCAACATCTCAATGGTTTCCTAAAAAGCAATATGCTGTTGAAACACGG
>JBBQSH010000190.1:0-6200 GCA_038214015.1 Ignavibacteriales bacterium
TAGGCTCAAGTACAAGATCAAATATGAACGCAATGATTGCAGAAATTAATGCGGATAGAAAAAGATTACTTGTCATTAACCTGGAAATTGTAATAGATCCAAGAATTACAAACACCCAGTTATACCCGATTATTAAGGGCACATCAAATAATTTTATTCCTAAAGTTGAACCATAATTATATTCGCCAAATATCAATCCCGTTTTAACTCCGATTACTTCTAATATAAAAGTTATTACGTAAGTAAATACAGCCCATAGTAAAAATTTATTGGTGGAAGTTTTGTATGAATAAAATAAAACGATTAGTCCTGTAAGGAGTAATGTTGCTGGAGTTAATAATAGCATAAGATTCCGCAAAGGATCATAAAGATGCCCGATGATTCCCACAAAGAAAATAATATAAAGGAAAACAATTTCTTTATTAGATACTATAATTTTCTTTGCTTCCATACTATCTTTTTTGTTTTAAACTTAATTAAAGAAATTATTCCTATCCAAAACATAAACAGCATTTGAACTGGATGAAGTAAAACATTAATAAACAAGTTTTGTTTACTCACAATAGACACAGATACTCTCGCAATCAAAATAAGTGCGATCAAGATAAATGAATAAAACGGAGTAATTAAAAATAGAAATGGTAATACAAAAACAATTAATAGAAACAGTATAATAAACAAGAATAAAAATGGGGGTAACGAGAATCCAGCATAAAAGTTTTTTGTAAATCCATTATAAGCTTGATTAAATGATTCATACATTCTGCAAAAAACTAATTTGCCGCCTAACATCGTTTTAACTTTTATTTTATTCTGCTTGGCTAATCTTGCAAGCTCCATATCTTCAACAACATTGTTTTTTACTTTTTCGTGCCCGCCGATTTTGAAATAATCAGCTTTATTCCAAAGCATAAACTGTCCGTTTGCAGCAACGAAGGCTTTACAGGAAGAACTATAAACAAATCTTAAAGGAAGAAAAGTTAAAAGAAGCCAATTCATAAGAGGAACAATTAAATACTCACCGAATGATTTAATACTTTGTGTTGGAAAAATTGAAAGTAATGCTGCGTTTGATTTCTCTAATTCATACACAGCAGATAAAATAACTTCCGCTCTAAGTTCAACATCAGCATCTACAAAAAGCAAATATTCACCTTTAGCTTCTTGTGCAAGCTTATGACAAGCCCAATTCTTACCAAGCCAATCTGGTGGAAGAGCTTTTCCTTTTATAACCTTTACATTACTCGTACTAAAAGATGAAGCCAGCTTATAGGTATTATCTGTGGAATTATCATCAAGCACTATAATTTCCTTGTCATGATAATCTTGAATTAATAAACCTTTAATACATTTTTCAATATTCTTTTCTTCATTTCTTGCGGGTATTAAAACCGAGACAAGTTTCTGTTCACTTGAATGGTGTGACCGTCTTTTTAAGACAGGAGCTGTTAAGAGATTATAGATTGAGATAACACTAAAGACGCTCAACGATATTAGTAATACTATAAACATTGATTATAAAATGCTCTTAAAGTTTGATGTGGAGTATTCAGAATTAATCAGATCAAGATTATTTACAAACTCATCTTTAAATATTTTTGGATTTTCTGCAACATTTTTTGAGTTTAATAATTTTCCAAATCGTGCATATACAATTGGTAATTTTTCATTTGTATAATAAATCTTGAATGCAATCGGTAAAATCTGAAAATCAACTGTACTTTTCTTTGCTATAAAATCTATTCCTTCCTTTAAAGCAATTTGTTTTTCATCATAGGCCTGAATTTCTCCTTGCGGATAAATTGTAATAATATTATTTGATTTCAAAAGTAAATCTATTGTGTACTTTAGAGAGGCAATCGTTTTACGATTATCATTTAAATCAATTGAATAACATCCAAGTTTCTTAAAGAACCAATATCTTTTTAACTGCTCTTCAAGCATAAGTATAAAAAGTTTTCTGTTAAATAGTTTCTTATTTATCCAGTAAATAAAAAAACCATCCCACCAGGAAAAATGATTTGGAGTTACAAGCAAACTTTTTGATTTATCGAATTCAGGCAGATCATTAATTATTCTAAAATCATAAAAAGATTTTTTTAATAATCCTTTAAGATAAATATCAAAAACAAACTCAGCCCATTTTTTATGGTCAGCTTGAATCATTATTGATATTCTCTTTCGATTATATCTGCGACAATTTTCCCTGACAAAATAACCAGTGGAATGCCGCCGCCAGGATGTGTACTGCCGCCGCAAAAGTATAAATTCTTAACGGTTCTAGATTTGTTTGATTGCCTCATAAACGCTGCAAACTTATCATTGGAAGCTATTCCATAAATACTTCCGAGATAACTGCCAGTTCTGTTTTGAATATCAACTGGGGACATAATCTTTTCAAACTCAATCAACTTTTCAATATCAGTATTGAGAAACTTAATTATTTTTTTAATGATATTGTTTCTACAAGTTTTAATTTCCGCTTCCCAGTTTTGATTGTGAATGTGAGGTGCATTAACCATTACAAACCAATTTTCTTTACCTGTTGGTGCATCATTCTTATTTATTTTAGATGAAATGTAAATGTAAATAGTAGGATCGATATGGATAGTTTTGTTTATGAAAAGGTCTTCAAACTCCTGTTTATAATTCTCAGCAAACAAAATGTTATGTGTTTCAAGTTCCGGGAATTCTTTTCTGATACCCCAATAAAAAACCAAACCTGAAAATGATGGGAATTTCTTAGCATATCTTCTTGATTCACGGCTGTTAAAATTCTTTATCAGATTCTTAAAAGTATAATTCACATCAACATTAGAAATTATCTTATCGTATTTCGTAATCTTATTATTAATCTTAATTGCTCTGGCTTCTTTATTCTCAAGAATAATTTCATCAACTTTTTGATTTAAGAAAATGTTAACCCCTTTTTTCTCAGCTAATTTCCAAAGTGCTGTTGTTATGCCGTAAATCCCGTTTTCAGGAATGTAACTTCCTTGGTTGTACTCAACGTGCGAAATAATATTTAACGTTGCAGGAGCTAAATATGGATTTGAGCCGCTATAAGTGCCGTAACGATTAAACAGTTGAACAAGTCGTGGATCTTTAAAGAAACTTTCATTTGCCTCATTCATTGTTCTGAACGGATCAATTTTTCTAATGTTCAATAAAGTTTTTAACGCTTTGGAATTTAAATAAGTTGAAACACTTGAAGGATCTTTTGTAAGGAATAAATCACCAGCTAAATCATAAATAGTTTTGCAGTAATGGAGATATTTATTTAATAACTCGGAGTTATCAGAAGTTTTTTTATCAATTTCATTTCCAAACTTATCCGGATCAGAATAAGCATTAATGATTGAATTATCCGGATAAAAGTATTTACAAATTAGATCTAATCTGTTCATTTTCAGGTAATCTTCAATATTCTCTCCACTTTCCCAAAACAAATCTTTAACAACCTGCGGCATTGTCAGTAAAGATGGCCCGGTGTCAAATCGATATCCTCGTTCATTTATTTCACCAGCCTTACCGCCGGGTGAATTATTCTGTTCATACAAATCAACTTCAAAACCTCTGTTAGCAAGTCTTATTGCGGCAGATAATCCTCCAAGCCCTGCCCCAATAACACAGATCTTCTTTTTCACTTTTTCTTTTCCTTTGCTAACTCATAAAATAGAATCCACAAAGAAATCATGGAAAATGAATAAAGAAAATCTTCGTAAGGAATAGTAATAAATCTTTTACCGCTGAACGCAGCTTCATTGTAAGTAACTACAGGAATTGAGGTAAGAAAATAATTAACGATAAGAAACGGAATAAAACCAATTAGTATTGTAATCCAAAAATTTCTGGAAGCAAGTAACGATTCATTAAACAAAATCGCTCCGATAAAAAAAGCTGCTGCAAATATAGAGACAGTAAATGTGTAATTCTGATCGTAGAAAATAGTCCCCAATATCACCAACAAAATCGATGGAATTATAAACAACTTATTGTTAAAGTTTAATTTTTTCTCTTTTATGTAAAACGAAACTGTTTCGTAAATAAAAATACACGAGTAGGGAACAGTGATAAAAAATAAAATTTCTTCAAGCGGTAACCCTAAAATGTAAAAACCAATCAAGTGATCGGGGTTAAAAGCCCAATCGCCGTGATCCGTAGCAATTACATCCCACACAATGTAGGCTGTACTTATGAACGCGATTGACTGCAAAACAGATGGAATATTTTTATAGAATTTTAAATTTTTATCGAATGATAAAATCAGTGGAAAGAAAATGATCAATATGTTTATCAGTAAGTATGTGCTCATATAAAACAAAAGCCGGTAATTATACCGGCAACTTAATTAAATAATAATTTTGTTTCAGGTTAGTTTAAAAATTTTAATTTCAAATAATCCTCGTAAAAACAATGCTAGCTTTGCTGTGTTCGAAACACGCACACGCTGGTTCATAAGCTCATTAACTTTTAGTCTCTTTATCTTTTTAAATAACCCCTGGTAATAAAGATATGCTGAGTAAACCCCGAGCTTTACTCCGACAGGTAAATTCCTAATTCCTTCCAAAGCATTTTCAAACTCCAATTCAATTTCTTTTTCTAAATCTTGTTTGTGAATATCATCGATTTTAATTGCGTGATTAACTCCAGGAAGATAAATTCTTTCTCTTTCTTCCATATCACTTTTAATATCTCTTAAGAAGTTTACTTTTTGGAAAGCTGAGCCCAAACTTCTTGCTGGTGCAACTAATGAATTGAATAACTTATCATCATTACCTGCAAAGATGTGCAAACACATTAATCCCACAACTTCTGCAGAACCATAAATGTATTCATTGTATTGCTGTGGTTCGTAGTAAGAGTTTGTTAAATCCATTTCCATACTGCTTAAAAAGGCATCAATGTAGTGGTAATCAATCTTATATTCTTTAACTGTATGGATGAAAGCCTGCAAAACAGGATTAGTTGAAATGCCAGTTTGCAAAGCTTCTTCAGTTTCTTTGCGGAAATTTTCCATCAATTGTTTTTGATTATAACCCTGAAATGTATCTACAATCTCATCAGCAATTCTTACAAAACCATAAATGCCGTAAATCGCATCGCGGTATTGTGGTGAAAATGCTGCTATACCAAGGCTGAAGGAAGTGCTGTAACTTTTGGTTATAACTTTACTAATTGCAAACGAAGTCTTATTATATTGATCCATAGTCGCTCCTTATTCTATCTGTTACAAGTTTTGAACTAATGATAACCATTGGTAATCCTGTGCCCGGGGTTGTTGATGCGCCAACGTAATATAAATTTGGAAATTCTTCGTCTTTATTTTTTGGTCTGAATGCACCAACTTGATTGATACCGTGCGCTAATCCTAAACCGGAACCTCTGTAAAGATTAAACATATTTTCCCATTCTACCGGAGAATAAATTTGCTTAACTAAAGTGTTCGATTCAATATCAAATCCAGTTCGTTCTGATAAATCTTTTATGATATTATTAGCGATTTCATCTTTATCATCCCAATCTTTTTTAAATCTTCTATCGGGAACAGGACAAAGAATAAAAACATTTTCACATCCTTCTGGCGCACATTCCGGAGTAGTTTTAGATGAAACATTTACATAGTAGTAAGGTTTTTGTGGAATGATTGAAGAAGTAAAAATTTTGTCTGCATAACCTCTAAAGTTGCTGCCAAGAAAATAGTTATGATGCTGCAGCGAATCGATTTTACCTTTTAATCCAAGATAAATTGTAAATGGTGCAAGAGTCCAATCCATTTTATCTAATTTTTGCTCAGTGAATTTCTTTCTTCCAAGAATTTGCCCTCTGAATGAAGCAGCATCCGAGTTAGAGATAAAAATATCTGCACTCCAGGTTTTGCCATTTCTATCTAATAAAGAATTTAATTTGCCGTTTGAATTTGAAACACCAACAATCTCAGTGTTAAAAAAAAACTTTACTCCGCGGGATTCCAAAATTTTCATTAACTCTTCAACAATCTTGTACATTCCGCCTTTAACTTTCCAATAACCATCGTGCTTCATTTCTGTGTAGTTGAGCAGGGAATAAATTGCAGGAGTATGAAATGGAGTTGATCCAAGAAAAAAAGCTACTAAAGAAAAAATTACACGAACTTGTTCAGATTCAAAATTCTTTTCAACCTCACTCCACATATTTCTAAAAAGATATGGAAGATGTTT
>JBBQSH010000191.1:0-6190 GCA_038214015.1 Ignavibacteriales bacterium
GTGAGAGTGGCGATGTCCATCACAGCCATTTGTACTTGGTGGATGGCTGAAGAATCTAGATGGTCGCGAATATAGCAAGGTTTCTCTTAGGAACCAAGTCCGGGAAAAAAAATCGGCGAACTTTTCTGGTCCGAGGTCATCAGGTGTCAAATAATTTGTCAACTGAACTACTTTACCCAGATAGCGGCTAAGCATTAGCCATCTTACTTGAATTATACTGTTATCGATCTTTATATCCATTCCCGTGTTAATCTATCATCAATTTAAACATTAGTTCATACAAAAAAATTACAAGTATAATGCCGGAGATATATCGTAAATACCATTCCAGTATCATTTTACTACGATTTTTTCTGTATCTCAAAATGATAATTTTCTTTCCTAAAACTTGCAAATCAATCAAATTTTATTAAACTATTATCTTGATTAAATGAAAATTAAGTAAAATGGGGTAAATAATTAAAAGATTTTATTCAATATGCATCTTAGTTTTGGCATTAGTGTTGAGTGTAAAAGATATCTTTGCCCATGTGATTTTTTAAGAAGGATAATGGAAAGTAATAATTTTAAACATAATAGTATGAAAACCAATAAATTGGATTATGCAAATCAACGAAATAAATGCATTCATCAGCTTTTTGAAGAGCAGGTAAATAAAAAACCGGAAGCCGTTGCCGTTGTATTTGAAGATCAGAAGATCACTTATAGCGAACTTAATATACGTGCAAACCAATTAGCACATCATTTAATTTCGTTGGGTGCCAAACCCGATATGTTGATTGGCATTTGTATGGAGCGCTCAATTGATTTGATAATTGGATTACTTGGAATTCTCAAAGCCGGTGGTGCGTACTTACCGATTGATTTGAGTTATCCGCAGGAACGTCTTGCATTTATGATTGAAGACGCTAATACATCATTACTAATTACTGAAAAAAGTTTATCCGCAAATATTCCCCATTCAAAAGCTACAAATATTTATCTGGACGAATTTAATTTTGAAAATAAAAAACCATCAAATCCGGATGTTGAAATTGGTCAGGATAATTTAGCCTATGTAATATATACTTCAGGGTCCACAGGTAAACCCAACGGAGTAATGGTTTCTCATCACAATGTGGTAAGACTTTTCCAATCAACTCAACCTTGGTTTAATTTTAACGAACGAGATGTTTGGACATTCTTTCATTCATATGCTTTTGATTTTTCTGTTTGGGAAATATGGGGAGCGCTTATTTATGGTGGAAGAGTAGTAGTTATTCCATATTTAATTAGTCGTTCACAGGAAGCTTTCTATGATATATTGGTAAAGGAAAAAGTAACAGTGCTAAACCAGACTCCATCATCCTTCTATCAACTAATACAAGCTGAAGAGATAAAAAAGAGTTCGGACAATTTAACTCTACGTTATGTAATTTTCGGTGGTGAAGCATTAAATCTTGCAGCTTTAAAACCATGGTTTGAAAAACATGGTGATACAAAACCTCAGCTTATTAACATGTATGGTATTACAGAAACTACTGTTCATGTTACATACCGACCGTTAACATCAAAGGATATTAATTCAGGAAGTGTAATTGGTATTCCAATCCCTGATTTACAAATTTATATTTTAAATGAAAACCTCGAACAAGTTCCGATTGGAGAAACTGGTGAGTTATACGTTGGTGGTGCAGGGTTAGCTAAAGGATATTTAAATCGTCCTGAACTAAATAAAGTTCGTTTCATCACCAATCCATTTTCAAAAATTAAAGGCGATAAACTTTATAAGACTGGTGATCTTGCCCGAGGTCTTGAAGGAAATGATATTGAATATCTTGGTAGAATTGATCACCAGGTAAAAATCCGCGGTTTCAGAATTGAGTTGGGTGAAATCGAAAATTCAATCAGAAGTTTTCCTGAAATAAAAGACTGTGTTGTAACTGTTCATAAATATTCGGAAGATGTTATCCGTATAATAGCATACTTAGTTCCCAGTCAGAAAATTTCTATTGAGGATTTAAAAAATCATCTTAATCAATTCCTTCCAGAGTACATGGTTCCAAATCTTTATGTGAACATCGATAAGATACCACTCACTCCAAACGGAAAAACAGATTTGAAAGCACTTCCTGTACCTGATCAGATGATAAGGAAAGCATTGGACAGCAGTAATGGAACTGAATCTGATGATATTGAAAAAGAGCTTATCGGTATATGGAGAGAACTATTAGGAATTGAAAACATAGGATTGAACGATAACTTTTTTGATTTGGGCGGAAACTCTTTGCTAATGGGAAGATTGCAAATAAAAGTCAATCAATCTTTTAATGAAGGAATTACAATAGTTGATCTGTTTCAGTATTCCACTGTTGCTTCGATTGCAAAATTTATTACCAAAAAAAAAGATCGAACTAAAATATCGGAAGAAAAAGATTTTAAAAAGAGAATAGGATTTGGTACTGACATAGCAATCATTGGAATGGCAGGAAAATATCCCTTTGCAAACACGATAAAAGAATTCTGGCAAAATCTTGTTGATGGAGTTGAATCAATTTCTTTCTTTTCAGATGAAGAACTTGAATATCTACCTAAAGGAAATCTTAATTCAGAATTAAAATTTGTTAAGGCAAGAGGCGTACTAGATAATGTTGATAAGTTCGATGCCGAATTTTTTGGTTACAATCCGCGTGAAGCCGCAATTATGGATCCTCAGCATCGCCTGTTTCTTGAATGTGCATGGCACGCATTAGAAGATGCGGGGTATTGTTCGGACAATTACAAAGGTTCAATCGGTGTATTTGCCGGATCAAGTTTAAACACTTACCTAATGTATAATGTGCTAAAAGATCGGGAAGCAGCCGAGGAGATGGCAAACTCTTATCAGATTGCAGATTATACAACTCTTACTGGAAACGATAATGCATTTTTAACAACAAAGGTTGCGTACAAACTTGGGCTTAGAGGTCCGGCAATAAATGTTCAGACTGCATGTTCAACCTCGCTTGTAGCTATAGGTCAAGCCTATCAAAACCTGATTTCCGGACAATGCGATATGGCACTTGCCGGTGGTGTATCAATTACATTCCCTCAAAAGAGAGGCTACTTCTTTGTCGATGGAAGCATTGGATCTATTGACGGACATTGTAAACCGTTTGATGCTAACGCAACTGGTACTGTATTTAGTCATGGTGCCGGTATTGTAGTAATGAAGAGACTTGAAGATGCAATCGAAGATGGTGATTCTATTTATGCAGTTATTAAATCAGTTGCATTAAATAACGATGGTTCTGACAAAGCGGGTTATATGACACCTAGTGTTGAAGGACAATCAAATGTTATATTAAAAGCTCAGCAACTTGCAGGAGTTGAAGCAAGCACCATAAAATATGTTGAAACTCATGGTACCGGAACTCCGGTTGGTGATCCTATTGAAGTGGCAAGTTTGGAAAAAGCTTTTCGCTTAACAACTGATGCAAAACAGTTTTGTGGAATTGGTTCTGTAAAAAGTAATCTTGGTCATACAGATGCGGCAGCCGGAGTAACGGGTCTTATCAAAACTGCTTTATCATTACATCATAGAGTTTTGCCGCCAAGTATTCATTATAAAAATCCTAATCCAAGAATTGATTTTGCAAATTCACCATTTTATGTGGTTGATAAACTGACTAGTCTTGAAGGTATGCAGAGACCACTACGTGCGGCAGTTAGTGCTTTTGGTGTTGGCGGAACTAATGCGCATGCAATTCTTGAAGAATTTCCATATATCTCTTTTTCTTGTGAAGAAGGCAGAGAGAAACATATTTTGGTGGTTTCAGCAAAGACAGAGAATGCTCTGAAGAATAATATGAGTGCTCTGATGGATTATCTAAAGAATAATCCGTTAGAAGCAATTAACGATGTCGCATTCACTTTACAGCAGGGAAGAAAAGAATTTGATTGGAGACAGTTTATTGTTGCAGAAAATTGTCCGGATGCATACCAAGAAATTTCAAATATCATTAATTCAGGAATGAACAAAGGGAAATCTGACAGCAATGAGAAACCACATTTGGTATTTATGTTTCCGGGACAGGGAGCACAGTATGTTCTTATGGGCAAAGGATTATATGATCGGGAAAAATTATTCAGAGAAACGGTAGATAATTGTGCAGAAATACTTAAACCTTATTTAGAATTAGACATTCGGGACCTACTCTTTCCAAAAGATAATAATGAAGACACCGCGAAAAAACTTGAACAAACAGTTTATACTCAACCTGCATTATTTATTATTGAATATGCATTAGCTCAACTTTTAATAAGCCGTGGAATAAAACCTGCATCAATGATTGGTCATAGCGTTGGTGAATATGTTGCCGCTTGTATTGCCGGAGTATTTAGCTTAGAAGATGCTCTTTTCATTCTATCCATGCGTGCAAAGTTAATGCAGCAGCAAGTTCCGGGAAGTATGCTTTCTGTAAGATCAGGTGAAAATGAAATTAAAGAATATTTAAATAAAGATATTTCGCTTGCAGCAATTAACTCGCCGACTCTTTTAGTGTTATCGGGTGAAACAAAAAAGATAAAAGCACTTTCAGAAAAACTTTCTGTAAAAAAAGTTGAAAATAAAATGCTCTTCACTTCTCATGCATATCATTCAAAGTTGATGGAGCCGGCATTAAAACCTTTCATCTCGGAGTTCTCTAAAATAAAACTCAACAAACCGATTGCTCCATTTATCTCAAGTTTATCAGGGACCTGGATTACCGATGAACAAGCAACTGACCCGAATTACTGGGCAGCCCAATTAAGAAATGCAGTCCATTTTTCAAATGGTGTTTTTGAACTTCAGAAAAAGAAGAACCTTGTTATGATTGAACTTGGGCCGGGACGTGCACTTTCAACTATGGTAAGCCAGCATCGTAATAATGGTGTGAATCAGACTGTAATAACAACTTTAATGCAACCAAATGAAAATAGTGATGATTCAAAAAATTTCTTCAATGCAATTGGTAAATTGTGGGTTGCAGGATTAAAAATAGATTGGAGTAATTTTCATAATAATAAAAAAAGAAGAAGACTTCATCTACCATCTTATCAATTTGACAGAAAAAGCTACTGGATTGAACCGCCCAAGAAGGGGCAGGCTAAAATACAGATGACTGATAATGTACAAACTCAAAACCAAACTAAAAAACTTATTAGGAAACCTAAGATTAAAAAAGTTGTTCAGGAAGTTACAATGACAAGAAAAGAATATATAATAAATACATTAAAAGATATTTTAGAAGATTTATCAGGAATTAAAAAATCTAACCTTGAGGAAAACAAAACTTTCCTTGAACTTGGATTTGATTCCTTATTTATGACGCAGGTAAGCCTAGCATTCCAGAAAAAGTTTGAAGTGAAAATTACTTTAAGACAATTACTTGAAACCACTCCAACTATTTATTCAATTGCTGAATTTATTGATGGCAAATTACCGGAAGGTAAGTTTGAACCACCAAAACAAGAAATAGTTATTGAAGAGGAGAATGAAGAAATGATGGAAGAGTATGAAGAATCATCTTACGCCGAGTCTTCAAATCCTAGTATCCAATCCAACCCCGGAAACAATGCTGTTGAAAGACTTGTATATGAACAACTTGAAATAATGAAAAAGCAGCTTGAAGTTCTTGGCGGTCGGGGAATAAAAAATATTCCTTCTATCCAACAAGAAACGAAAACACACAAAGAAGAATCAGTTTCTGCTAAAATATCCTCGACCGGTTCAGAAATAATCGCTCCTCCTAAAGAAGATAAAAAAGTTTTTGAAAGATACGGACCATATAAGCCAATCGAGACAAAAAGAGGTGAAGGACTTAATGCCAAACAGCAGAAATACTTGGATAAATTAATTGCTGAATATATTAAGAAAACTAAAAGTTCAAAAAAACTTACACAAGAACACAGAGCTCATTATTCTGATCCTAGAACTGTTTCAGGATTCCTTCCAATCTGGAAAGAAATGACTTACCAGATAATAACCCGAAAATCGGAAGGATCTAAACTCTGGGACCTGGATGATAATGAATATATTGATGTGATAATGGGATTCGGTCAATACCTTTTTGGGCATAATCCAAAATTTGTTAGGGATGCAATTGAAGAACAGTTAAAGTTAGGATTTGAAATCGGTCCCCAATCTCCCATTGCCGGAGAAGTTGCAAAATTGATTTGTGAATTTACA
>JBBQSH010000192.1:0-6109 GCA_038214015.1 Ignavibacteriales bacterium
CTGTTCCATCCTTGTGCAAAAGACAGGGAACAGAATAAAACTAATAATGAAATTAATATTTTCATTTTTGTTACCTTTTATTTTAATAAAACTGATTTAATTGTTTGCTGGTATTTACCAGCTTTCATTTGAATGAAGTAAATTCCGCTGGGAAGCGAATTCCCTTCATCGTCTTTACCACTCCAAAGAATGCTATATTCTCCAGAAGGAAGTTCTTCTTGTACTAGCAGCTTTATTTCTTTCCCTAAAATATTGTAAATTTTTATTGATACGGTTTCGGATTTGTTTAGTTCAAACTTAATATTCGTTACAGGGTTAAATGGATTAGGATAATTTTGATTTAGACTGATTGAATTAGGAATTAAATCATCACTTTGGTTAACAGATGTTGTCGAATCTGGTCTATAGATTTTAGTGAATCGTCTTCCAAAAGTTTGCGCGCCTTGATTGATAATATGATCCATAGAAATTAGAATTTCATTTTTACCATTATTCAGGAGATCATTCATTGTTGCACCAAAGTAAACGCTATTTTCTCCAGATGCAGTAAGCTCATTCCGCTTGATGTAATAAACCTCATAAGTATGATGGTTTTCACTTCCATTGAACTTGAGTATCAGAAAATTGTCATCTATGCAGACAGCAACTTCCTCACTTCCATCATTATCAACATCGATTGTCTGCATATTACCAGCATAGAACGACATAATTCCAACAAGATCAATCCTTCCGACTGCCTGATAACTATTATCTCCGTCTGATTCAAAAATCGTTATCCTTGTTGTGCCTATTCCGTTGTAATAAGCATCAGCCAAAACCCAGAACTCCGGCTTTCCGTTTTTATCAATATCATTCGTCCAGGTATGGATATAGGCATTATTGCCTTCAACATTTCCCTGCCAGGAATTATAATATTGATTATCACTTTTATTCTCAAGAACATATACATTCCCGTTTATAGTACCAAATACCATATCTGTCTTTCCATCAAGGTCAAAATCATCCACGGAAAAACCTCCTTTACCATCTTCAGCTTCAAAACGGTAAACCGAATCAAAGTTGTTTATAAATGGATTATATTCGAAAATATATACGTAAGGTGTTGATGACCTGGAGAACAACAAATCAGTATTTCCATCACCATCAAAATCACCAAGTGTTTGATTATTAAGCTGAGGAAACTGTTCCGGGTACGGAGAGAAGATGAAACCCAGATCTGTAGCCAACGAAGTTTCTTTTGGCTTGGAAAAGAATCTTTGCTGAAAGGGTCCAAACATACCCTGAGTAGTTAAATGCACATCTTCTTTTCCGTCTCCATCAACATCATAAATGTTTCGTGCAGTGCCTACAGAATCATACTGATAAATAGAATCAAAGCCATCATTACTATTTAATTCATAAATTGTTACAGGTTCGTAATCAGAATTAAAGAATTTCCTTGGTCCGTATAATTCCGGTTTTCCATTATTATTTACATCACCTATTCTTACAAAATTAAAATCCCAGTTGTGTATAGGGACTTCTTGCCAAAATTTGTACTTCTGGTAATAAAGGGTTGTATCAATAGTTGTAAGGTCTATTATTGTGCTGTCAAAAGTGGGTGAGTAGGTTATTCTATTTTCTACATTGGTTATATATTCACCAATGCTTTTATACAGCACTTTGCCGTTAGGATATTCGAGCTTGAGAATATCTTTATCTACTGCAGTTACTTTTATATCACTACGTTTTTGCAACTGCTGTAATTTTTCTTCTCTTGTTTGCTGTGCAACTAAAAGGAAATTAAAAAAACATAATAGACTTATTACAAATATTTTAAACATATCTAATACCTTGTTAAAAAATTATTTAGGGAAAGACCCTTCGTCCCTCGGCTCCGCTCGGGATGACGAACTCAAGGTAACAACGCTTAATCTTTCTTAAGCTACGTAAAACCGGTTGTATAATAGTTAAGGATGAATAGTAGATGCTCAGAATAAATTGAGCACGAATAGTTTTGTACGAATAATAAAACTTGATTGGTTTCATAAGGAAGAAAAATTACAGGACACAAAAATATTATTAGCATTATTTACTCCCCGTAAATAATATATTTGTGTGGGGGGTAAATCCGCCGCGGCGGAGTGCCAAAGAATTTTCAGTAACAGTAAATATATTTAGAAACGTTTCCACCAACACCTCTAAAGCTTACACTTTAAACAAAAGCAAAAATAAATTCAAAGTTAAATTAATTTTAATATATAATACTTGCTAATCACCAGATAAGAAAAGGTACAATACTAATGTGCCTTATTTAAAATATTTACGCGGTATTAAATGCAAAACCTTCAAGTTTTAGAAAAACTCGAAGGTTTAATTCAAAACTTTTTATTTCTGTCGGAAGGCAGACATTCCGCCTATAACATATTTTGCTTTATAACCACTCTTTAATAATATATCTATAGCAACAGCCGAACGATTTTGTGTTCTGCAAATAACTGCAATCTCTTTATCCCTATATTTTTCTAACTCAGAAATTCTTGATTCTAAAACCTGAACAGGAATATTAACTGCATTTTCAATCATTCCAGTTGCTACTTCCTCTGGTGTCCTGACATCTAAAACAATTAGGTCTTTATCGTTTTTTAATCTCTCTTTAAACTGTTCCATCGTATAAGAGTTGGATGGATTTTGCTGTGCACAGCTTATCGCAGATAATAAAACAATAGAGAGAACTATAAAATTTTTAATTTGATTCATAGTATTCCTTTTAATTTAATCCACACATACCGGAAGCACATCCGCCGCTGTAGGATGGTTGAACTCCGCAGCTTCCAGTTTCGCAGCTTGAACTGCTTGATGTAAATCCTGTTGCACTAAATGCAGACAACAATTTTTGATTTTCTTTTGAGTTGCAGCTTGGACAGCTAACTTCTTCCTGATTCAAAGATGATTTGTGGAGTACTTCAAATTTTGAGTTGCATTGCTTGCATTTATATTCAAATATCGGCATAAAATTTTCCTTTATTCTGTTATTCTAAAATAAGTTTTAAAATTATTCGCAATCACTTAAATCTAAAAAATTCATTAAACGTGAATGTGCTTCTTTTGGGATTTCAACTTTGTATTGTTTATAGTAATCGATAGTAAGTTCTACTGTTTTAAAGTAACTCTTGCAATCAGGACAACTGTCAAGATGATTTTTTATTGCAACGCATTTATCGGAATTAAGCTCTTCACCAAGGCTTTCGCAGATATGCTGCATTACATCTTTACATTTTGGTTTTTCTTCACTCATCGGCTAAATGCCTCATTTAATTCTTTTCTTAAAAATGCTCTTGCTCTGTGCAATCTGGATTTTACAGCCGGAACAGTTAATTCAGTAAGTTCGGCTGTTTCTTCTGTTGATAATCCTTCTACATCACGAAGTAAAAAAACAATTCTGTATTCGGGACTAAGTTTATCAATCGATTCATCCAATATTTTTTTTAGTTCGGTATTTTCAATATTCAGATTTGGGATATTGGACCAATCCGCTGTGTATTTATCTCCGTAAAGTTCATCATCATTATCTATCGAAACAAAAGTTCTTGATTTATCTTTTCTTGCAAGCATTAAACAATGATTAGAAACTATCCTGTATAACCAGGTAGATATTTTTGAATTTCCATCAAACTGATGCAGACTTTTTATCATACTGAAAAAAGTTTCCTGCATTATATGTTCTGCTTTATCCCGATTTCTGCAAATCTTAAATGAAAAGTTGTAGACCGTTTGTTCATTGTTTTTTACTAATTGAGCAAGCGCCTGTCTATCACCGGATTTTGCAAGTTCTACTAATTTTGATTCTTCCATTCGTAAGATGCTCTATGTAAAATGTGGATTCTTTAAGTGGACAAAAATACCAAATAATATTTAGATAGGTAAATATTTAGATTTTTGACTGTTTTTATATGTTTTATTCTTGCACAATATTTGCATTAAAGTCTCAATTATTAATTATATCGGGTTTTGACATGAATTCTAACAAAACAATTGAAGCAATAAAAGCAAATGATATATTCAATGGGTTAGACTTTGATTCACTTAATATTCCGTTTGATGCAAAGAATTTTATGGAATTTAAAGAAGGAGATTTGATTTATTCTTCAGGTCAGCCTTCTGATTTTGCTTATCTGCTGATTACCGGTGAGGTAAAAATAAAATTAAATGCAATCAAACGATTATTTTTCAAATCACCTAATGAGTTTTTTGGTGAGACTGAGATTTTACAAAACGAACTCAGAAATTCATCCGCTGTGGCTAACAAGGATTGTTTGATTTATAAAATTGAGGAGAATTTATTCAGTAAATTTTTTAATGAATCTTCTTCATTAAGTCCGGTAGTTCTACCTGAGGAAAAACAGGAATCAAATGAAAGCCCGGTTATCCAACCAGATGCTGAACCCATAAGTCAAACAGCAAAAATTGATTTACCAGCAGAACCAGAAAAAGTAAATATCAGTAATCTTGTTGATATCAAACCCAAATATGAAACAACAATAGATCTTGATAAAATTGAAATTCCGCATTATGAACAGGAACCCGATCTTGATGCATTTATCCAGCAGAAATATTTAGAGAACGATAATAAAGCTTTAAAAAGTAATCTGATTGATGATCCCGATGATATGACCAATTGGGTAATTACTGAAGGATCATTAGAGGAAGTATCTGAAGTAAAAACACAATCATCAGCTTCCAGAAAATTGGAAACAGTAAATAATAATTCTTCTCAAGCAAATCTTACAACAGATTTGGGTACTGAATCCAATTATGATTTCAGCTTTGCAGAATCATCAGAGCCGCAAACATTAGGTAAAGTTATTGAAAATGGTGTAAGCAGTAAATCGGATCTTAATCAGGTTTCAAATTTTATAATGAAGGATGTTAAAGCACCATTATTAACTATAAAACATTATTCATCTATCTTATCAAGATTCGATCTTCCGGAAGAAGTAAAGAGAGTAATTTCTCTGCTTTCATCCCAGGCAACTTCTGTTATTGATCTACTGCAATCCTCTATTGATTTTTCTGAGAAGAATACAAAAACTAAATTAGAAGTAGCAAGTTTTAACGAGGTAATGGATAATAATATAACATTGCTTTCAGACTATGTTGAATCAAGAAATGTAAAGTTGTTTAAAAAACTTGGAGAAGAAGCAAAGATTAAAATTGATACAAGAAAATTTTATGTGGCTTGCTATTACATAGCACGATTTGCGTGTGATATGATGAAGCATGGAGGTAATCTTTATTTCAGCACTCAGGTTGAGGACAAAAATATAGTTCTTAATATAACTGATGGGAATAAAATTGATAGTGCTGATCTGGCAGAAAATGTTTTTGATCCTGGCTTTACAAATAACACTAATGAAAGTGTTGGCTTAAGCCTGGCTATAGCAAAATTTATTATTGAATCAATGAATGGTTCAATCACTTTACAGAATGCAGAATCAGGAACAAGTTATTTAGTTTCAATTCCGATTTCTTCATAGTAATTTTAGGAATGAAGAATGAACTTATAACTATACTTGGACCAACAGCAACAGGTAAAACAAAACTTGCAGTACAACTTGCTGATTATTTTGACGGCGAAATAATTTCCGCAGATTCCCGCCAGGTTTATCGTGAAATGAATATTGGCACAGGAAAAGATTTAAGTGAATATTCAATCAACGGCAAATCTATTACATATCATTTAATTGATGTTATAAATCCCGAAGAAGAATTTAATCTCTTCCTCTTCAAAGAACTCTTTCAAAAAGCATTTGATAAAATTGTTGAAAAGAACAAACAGCCGTTTCTTGTTGGCGGCACAGGAATGTATTTAAGTTCGGTTCTGCAAAATTACAATCTAAGTAAAGCTGATTTTGAAATAGAGTCGAAGGATTTTTCATCCTTACCCGATGATGAACTTAAAGAAATGCTTATGGGATTAAATCCAAGATTACATAACAGAACTGATTTGAACGACAGAGACAGAATTCTTAAAGCAATTGTGATAGCAAAAGCGAAGCTGGAAGCCGATCAAGCTCCCAAAATTAATTCATTAAACATAGGTGTAAAACTTTCTCGCGATAAAATTAAA
>JBBQSH010000193.1:0-6093 GCA_038214015.1 Ignavibacteriales bacterium
ATTTCCCAATTTTCACCCTCATCAGATGAGAACATAATTACACCACTATCCCCCGCCACCCAGCAATGCAGGGAATCTAAATAAAATACTTTTAACAGATTAAAATCTGTCGGTGTTTTTATCTTTTCCCAAGTTGGCTGCGGGTAAATATTTAAAAATTGGAGGATAACTATTGTTAAGATGTATAAATATTTTTTCAGCATTTTTCTGTATAAATATTATTAAAAATTACTTAACGTAAAATCAATATCCAATCAATATTTGAATTCATAAAGCAGAAAAATGGATATTTATTACACTGTTAAGTTAGAATAACTTTACTATCTTTACGAAAATTTTTATAAAAAATAAGGTGAAAGAATGCGTATAACAATATTTAGTTTCTTATTTATTTCAACTCTCGCTTTTATGATAGCTTGTGGGGAAAAAGAACAGCCAGAAAATCAAGATCAAGTTAAAAATCAGGAAGAAACCTTTTCACAACAATTACGTAACGTAACCGTTGAGGAAAAGCTTGATGCTAGTAATTATAGCTATTTAAAAGTTGCTGAAAATGGAAATTCATACTGGATTGCAGTTCCTACTATGGATGTAAAACCAGGAGAAAAAATAAATTTCTCTAAATTTATGGAAATGCAAAATTTTAAAAGTGAATCTCTCGGCAGAACTTTTGAATCCGTTTTGTTTGTAGATGATGCAAGTAAAGGTGAAGGTGGGAAAGATATTTCAACACCACACTCTAAAATCAGTACGGGAAAGGATGCTTCAATTAAAGTAGAACCTCTTAAAGATGGTTACTCTATTGAACAAATTTATAACAAAAAATCAACTCTGGTTAATAAAGTTGTTAAAGTTAAAGGCGTTGTCGTAAAGATTAACAAGGATATTATGGGCACAAATTGGATTCACATTCAGGATGGTACGGGGAAAGATGGCACACACGATCTATTAGTAACATCTGATACGGTTCCTGAAATTGGAAAGACTATTATTGCGGAGGGAAAAGTTATTTCAGATAAAGATTTCGGTTCAGGATATTTTTATTCGGTTCTGCTTGAAAATTCAAAAATCACTATCGAATAAATTTTTAATGACCCGGAGCCTTACTGGCTTCGGGTTTTTTAATATTAATATTACAATATTTTTTTTTCTAACAACTATCCTTGAGTAAATATCATTGATTAGTTATTAAGTTTCTCAAGTTTTTCTATCTGTTGTTTCATCTTTATTATATGCAGGTTTTTCTGTATACCAAACTCTTTTTTAGCATAATCAGTAAAGTATTTGTGCTTATTAAAAAAGTCTAAGGAAGTTTTTAACCATTCAATATCGGATAGTTTTTTAATTCCTTTAAGCTCAAATTCTTTTCGAAGCATATCACCTCTTTCCTCAATATCACACATCCCTAAATGATGAAGATCGGCATCACACATTATTTCTTCAAGTTTACTATTTGGGGAGTGAGGAATTTGAGTAGCTTTAATACATTCAACTATCTTCTCAATTTTATCATTTGGATAACTCTCTCTCTCCAAATAATCTCGAGCATATTCAGAACTTTGGTCCTCGTGCCCCTTACAACAGTGAAAATATCCTGTATCATGAAACCAAGCTGCTATTAAAAGAATTTCTGTTTCTTCGGCTGTTATATTTTCTGCTTCTGCAATTTTTGCTGCAACTTTCACAACTTCAGTTGTATGTAAAATATCATGATATATATTTTCTGCCGCAGATCTTTTTTGAAAAAGTTCTCTAACGTGATTTTCAATTTTATTAAGAATTGAATTCCCTAACATTACATTTCCTTGATATATCAAAATTATGCTGTATATTTTTTGCTTAAATTCATCATAATATTTATTAAAGATTTATTATTATTTCGAAGCGAAACTATGGTAATTCTTAAGAAGGAATGGTGACAATTATCACAGTTGTGATATATAGAACGGTACAAAATAAATGAAAAAATTAATACTCCTGAGACACGCAAAATCAAGTTGGAAAGATGCTTCACTTGATGATTTTGATCGACCATTAAATAAACGAGGTAAATTTGATGCCCCTTTAATGGCACGTAAGGTACTTCAGCATAACATTCAAGTTGAGTTAATCATTTCAAGTCCGGCTAAAAGAACTGCCGAGACAGCAAAAATATTTGCTGAAACTCTTAGGTATGATTCAGAAATTATTTTTGATGATAAACTTTATGAGACATCTTATAAAGAGATATTAGAAGTTATCAATTTCGTTGAGGATAAATACCAAAGCGTGATTCTTGTTTGTCATAATCCAGGTATTACAAATCTTGTAAATTATATCTCAGATAATTTTATTGATAATATTCCTACTTGCGGAATAGTTGGCTTATCTACTTACAGTAGTTGGAAAGATATTAATGAAAATGGATGCTCTTTTCTATTTTATGAATATCCAAAAAAAAATGTAAAATTATTATAAAACTTCTATAAAATAGAGTGTTTGTGTTTTACCTAAAATTTAATCATACGGAAGATTCATTTTGAGTATCAGCCTTTTAAATCTTGGATCATCTTGAATCTCTTTCCAATATCTTCCTCGTATAAAAATTAATCCACCTATTTTTTCTTCAAAAGCACGCTCCAAATATTCAAACGTTTTATCATAATTTTTGATACCCATATTTATTATCGCATAATCAAAAAGAAAAGAAACTTCTTTTTCCTTTTCAGTTCTTTCATCAAGCTTAGTCAAGCATTCTTCAAATTCACTTTTCATACCAAGCTTGGCATAAATGTAACCAAGTGACGCGTTAGATTTTAATGGATCACCTAATAAATCTTGTGATTGTTTTAATCTTTCTATTGCAAGATCGTGTTCCCCTAAGAAATAATGAGTCCAGCCTAAACCATTTAGTGCAGCTCTAAAATTATGATCTAGTTCTAGAGTTTTTAAAAACTGTTGTTTCGCTTGATCAAACATTCCGCAATGGGAATAGGTTTCTGCAAGAGTTGTATTGATTGTGATTGAAAGTGGATCTATCTCTAATGCTTTTTCTGATTCCGCAACAGCTTTTTTATTATTACCAATTGCGATCATATAGTAAGCAAAATACTGATGGGCTTCTGCACTATTTGGATTAAGTTCTAAAGTTTTAATAAACGATTTATATGCAGCATCCCATTTCCAATCAAAAAATTCAACCATTGCAATCGATAAGTGTGACTCGGGTAATGAATTATCCAGCTGAATTGCTTTCTTTGCAGACTCTTTTGCTTTTGGATATGCAATAGTTGAGGGCATTTGTCCAAAGGCTCCAAGGTAAACATAACAACCTGAAAGTGCTGAGTAAGCCTTTGCGAATTTATTATCCAGTTGAATAGCTTGTTCCAAGTACTCCAAAGATTTTCTTATATCAGGTGGGGTCCACTTTTTCCAGAAATGTGAAGACTTTAAATATAAATTATAAGCCTCCATATTTTTTGTTGAAGATTTTACAAGAGTTTTATGTTGATCAGTAAATGTTAAATTTTCAATTAGATTTTTAGAAATAGTTCGTGCAATCTCATCCTGAACAGCAAATATATCTTCAATATTTCTTTCGTAAATGTCTGACCATTTGTGATAACCACTTTTAGTTTCTATTAACTGAGCTGTAACGCGCACCCTGTTGCCAACTTTTCTCACACTTCCTTCTAAAACAGTTTTTACCGCAAGCTGTTTACCAATTTCTCTTATATCAACGTTTTTTCCTTTAAATGCAAAAGAAGATGTTCTTGAGGTAACATGTAATTTTTCAACCTTTGCTAACGCATTTAATATTTCTTCAGTAATTCCATCAGAAAAATATTCATTATCAATATCTGATGTCATATTTATAAAAGGTAAAACTGCAATAGATTCTTTTTTCAAACCAATTAAAGTATCGATGGAAGAAGTTTCAGGTATGATTAAATTATTATTTTTTATAGCATATACTTCGATAGGTGCTTTAACATTTTTAAACTCATGATAACCAAGTGAAACAACAGCAATTTCTTTATGGTTGATCAACTCATCGTATACTTTTCTTGAAATTAAAACAGATCCGCCTACTGCTGAAGCCTCAATTCTAGAAGCTACGTTAACACAATCTCCAAAAATTCCATCATCATCATATACAATATCACCAGAGTGAATTCCAATCCTCAGATTTACCCTGGGATCTTTTTGTAATTCTTTTTGAACATTAATAGCACACAATGCTGCTTCAACTGCACTTCCGAATATTGTTAAAGTACCATCACCAAAAAACTGTATTATTTTCCCTTGATGTTCAAGTGTTAAATCCTCAAGTACTCTACGATGCCTATCGTTGAGACTTTTAGCTTGCTCTTCATCTTCCTGCATCATTGCAGTATAACCAACAATATCCGTAAACATTACCGCGGCAAGCATTCTTATACCGTTTTGATGCATGAAAAATTCTCGGAATTTATTATTCTAAAATATGGATTAAAATTAGTTTATCAGATTATAAAAGGCAATCGTTGAATGATGTTCGGTTAATTTATAGGGTGAACAAATTGTTCACCCTAACGAAAAGATATACTTAGAACTTTATTTCTTTGTGGACTGAGCTTCAACAACAGCAATAGCCGTCATATTATAAATATCATCTACAGTTGCACCACGCTGCAAAACGTGAACAGGTTTATTCATTCCCATTAAAATTGGTCCAATTACAGTTGCTTGTCCAATTCGTGCCATAAGTTTGTAAGCGATATTTGCAGCATCCAAACTTGGAAATACAAGAACATTAGCTCCACCTTTTATTTTTGTAAATGGGAAAGTCTTCTCAAGTATTTCAGGAACAACTGCTGTATCTGCTTGCATCTCACCATCAATAATGAGTTCCGGCATTTTTGATTTTACAATTTTTACAGCTTCTTTAACTTTTATTGATTCAGGATAAGCTGCACTGCCAAAATTACTGAAGGATAACATTGCAATCTTTGGAACAACATCAAAAGCCTTAACAACACTTGCTGCAGAGATCGCTATCTCAGCTAACTGTTCGGCGTTAGGATTAACATTAACTGTGCAATCAGCAAAAAAGTAAGTTTCTTTTTTTGCAATAACTATATACATTCCCGATACAATTTTCAATCCTTCTTTAACACCGATACACTGCAAAGCTGGCTTAATAGTGTTTGGATAACTTGTAGTATATCCGCTGATCAAAGCATCCGCGGCACCAACCTCTACCATCATTGCACCGTAATAATTTGGTTTGTGTATTAAATTTTTAGCATCCCAAAGTGTAGCACCTCTTCTTTGTCGTTTTTTAAAGAATACTTGTGCATACTCATCACATTTCTCGCAACTTTCAGGATCGATTATTTGGAATTCGTTAACATCATACCCGATTCTTTCAATCTCTTTCTTAATAATCTTTTCATTACCCAGAAGTATTGGTTTTGCAATTCCATCACTATAAACAGTATGAGCAGCACGAATTATATTTTCTTCTTCACCTTCAGGATAAACCACATTCTTTGGGCTTTTCATTGCTTTGTGTATCATCACTCTAACAATTTCTTTTGAGAGACCCAATCTTTCTTTCAGCTGTTCTTCATAGAGAGTCCAATCCATTTCTTTTACTTTTGAAACACCAGTTTCAATAGCAGCCTTTGCAACAGCAGGAGCAACGTACCACAAAACTCTGGGATCAAATGGTTTAGGTATGATGTACTCTTTACCAAATTCAAATTCTGCACCGCCATAAGCTTGCATCACCATCTCTGGAACTTTTTCTTTTGCTAATCTAGCTAGAGCCAAAGTTGCAGCCATTTTCATTTCATCGTTTATTTGTGTTGCTCTAACATCGAGTGCCCCACGGAAAATAAAAGGAAATCCCAGAACATTATTAACCTGGTTTGGATAATCACTTCTACCTGTAGCCATAATCAAATCTTTTCTTACTGAAACTGCATCATCATACATAATTTCTGGATCTGGATTAGCCATTGCAAAGATTATGGGATTTGGAGCCATTGTTTTTACCCATTCTTTGTCTACAACTCCGCCGACGGAAAGTCCGATAAAAACATCAGCATCTTTAAATGCAGCCTCAAG
>JBBQSH010000194.1:0-6088 GCA_038214015.1 Ignavibacteriales bacterium
ACACGATTCAACTTCATTAATGAATTCGTGATTACCATTTATTGAGTATACTCCATATTTAGCTTTTAGTTTTCTAAATGATTCACCGATTCCTCGTTCATCTAAAACTTTTGCTTTATCATCAACAATATCACCGGCAAGCAAGATTATATCGGGATTAAGCGAATTCATTTTATCCACAATTTTAACCAATAATCTTTCGCCATCTATAGGGGAGAGGTGAATATCGGATGCCATTACAATGTTAAGTTCATCAAGTTTACTGTCACCTTTCGGAATTGTTATTTCCAGTTCTCTGATTTCAATATTTCGTTTGTTTAAGTTTCCAAGGAAAACAATTAATCCAACCAAAGCAATTACAACAATTGCTGTTATTCTTTTTGCGCTTCCATAATTATTTGTAATGATTGAAGGGAAAAAATTAAACCAGCCATTAAATAATCTCAATATATCAATCAGTAAAAGTGAAAGAATAAAATAAGCCAGAAATGCAAACCAGATTGCTCCAACTCCAAGCAATATATCATAAGCTAAAGGGTTAAGAAATTTATATAGCACTTTTGCAAGAACGTATCCGTAAGCGATAATGATGAATAGTATCGCATAAATAGGTTTTAATATTGGATATGCAGAAATAACTTGCCAACCGCGTAAAAACACATAAAAATTAAGCGATGTATAAACGGTGAAGAAAATGATAAAGAATAGAGCCATAGTCCTCTAATGTTTTTTTAATGTTAACAAAAGATAGAGAGATAAGTTCAATTGTATTTTGGTGTGAATCACAGAATTGATAATGCTTTGCTGTCTTTGCTAAAAATCTTTGCTACTTTTGGTAAAATCATCCTCTTGGGTTCGTGGAGCAACCTTAAAGACATTTTAGACAAACCCGAATATGGTTTTGACCTTACAACATCTTGGTATTGTCTGTATACTTCTATAATATACAATCGAGATGAAAGAAATTTTTGATAAATGCGAAGGTTTTCAGTGGGATTCTGGAAATTCAAATAAGAATTTGATTAAACATAGCGTTACTAATCCAGAATGTGAACAGGTGTTTTTCAATCAACCAATTATCGTTGTTAACGACACTAAACATTCTGAAGTAGAAAAACGCTGGTTTTTACTTGGCAGAACCGATCAAGATAGATTTTTATTTATTGTATTTACAATACGCCAAGAATTAATTAGAGTTATTTCTGCTCGCGATATGAAGAAAAAGGAAAGAGAAATTTACAATGAAGAAATTAAAAAAGATTCCGAAGTTTAATACCGAAGAACAGGAAAGAAAATTCTGGGTTAAAGAAGATTCGGTAAACTACATTGATTGGTCAAAAGCAAAAAGAGCATCTTTTTCAAATCTTAAACCTTCAACCAAAACTATATCGTTGCGTTTACCTGAATCACTTTTTGATGATTTAAAAACTCTTGCTAATAAAAGGGATGTACCTTATCAGTCTCTTATCAAAATAATTTTAAAAGATAAAATTGATAGAGAACTGAGAATGTAAATTTTCTTTGCGTTCTTAGCGATAAGTCATTGCGTGCTTTGCGTAAACTGGCTTTAGGACATTTCACGCAAAGAGTGCAAAGTTAAAAACTCAAAGTACGCCAAGTTTAAAAACAAAAAATCCACTGCCGGTTGAGTCGCATTCTGCTTCTCAATTAAGATCAGGATTCTCCTCTGAGCATCAGCCGGCAATGGATGTAATATTTTTTAATGTCATCCTTCTACTACGCTCAGGATGACGTTTGAGAAATTATTTATATGATTGAAGAACCTTCATATAATTAGCGCGTTCAAATTTAGCCGGATCTTCTACATTCATATAGCTCATGCTTCCGCGCATCTGTTCAATTGATTCGTATTCTTTTTCAACCATCCAGGATTTTAAGTTTGTGGTTACATCTGCAATATGTCCAATTCCAAACTTTAATAAAGATGAAAGCATTTGAGTAACTTTTGCCCCAGCCATTACCATTTTAATAACATCTTCAGCTGTATAAATTCCACTTGTTGCAGCAAGATCAGCATTAATTTTTCCATACATCATCGCAATCCATCTTAATGGTAATCTCATTGCCATTGGTGTGCTAAGAATTACGTTTGGCACAACCTCAAGTTTTTCCAAATCGATATCAGGCTGATAAAAACGGTTGAACATAACCAAACCGTTTGCACCGCATTTATCAAGCTGACTTGACATCCAGCCAACCGAGGTAAAGAAAGGATGCATTTTTACAGCGATAGGAATACTTGTATTCAACTTGACGGCTAATAAAATATCTAAATATAATTTCTCAATTTCGACAGAGCTTATGTTTGGATCGGTTGCTAGTTTATATATATTCAATTCTAAAGCATCGGCACCCGCTTGTTCCATTCTCTTAGCATATTCTATCCATCCACCTGCTGATTTGCCATTAAGACTTGCAATGATAGGTATATCAACTGCTTCTTTTGCTTTGCGGATGTGATCTAAGTATTCTTCCGGACCAAGTTTAAATTCAAACGGTGTTGGTAAATATGATGTTGCTTCAGCAAAACTTTCTGAGTTAATTGTGGTTTGATAATCTAATTCCAATTGATCATGCTCAATCTGTTCTTCAAATATCGAGTGAAGGACAACGGCACCGGCACCGGAATCTTCCATCTCTCTGATGTTAGAAATTTTTTCAGACAGCGGTCCTGCAGAACAAACGATAGGGGATTTAAGTTTTAATCCTAAATATGTTGTTGTGATATCCATTTTATTTTCCTTAACTAATTCTTATTTCAAAATTTAATTAGTTGTCATTCCGTTTTTTGAATACCGCATATACAAGACTGTTAAAAACGGAATGACAAATATTTTTAATTATTCTGATTTCTCAGGTTCGTAAGCAGCAAATCTTTCATACTCTTTCCATTTTCTAATAACATCTTCCTGCGCTTTTTTTATCAGCACAGCAGCTTCTGTTGGATGAGATTTTGTCAACATCTTATATCTGGTTTCCATATAAGCATAATCTTTAAATGGAATCTTCAAACCTTTAGAATCAAGTTTAAATGGATTCTTACCTTCTGCCGCAAGATCAGGATGATAACGGAACAATGGCCAGTGACCTGAATCGACAGCAGCTTTTTGATTTTGCATTGCTGTTCCCATATTTATTCCGTGTGCAATACAATGGCTGTAAGCAATAATCAATGATGGACCGTCATAAGCTTCAGCCTCAAGAAAAGCTCTTAGTGTATGCTGATCGTTAGCGCCCATTGCAACTTTTGCAACGTAAACAGTTCCATAACTCATTGCCATCAGACCTAGATCTTTTTTAGCACCAGGCTTTCCTGCGGCTGCAAATTTTGCAACTGCGGCACGTGGAGTTGATTTTGAACACTGTCCACCTGTGTTAGAATAAACCTCAGTATCAAGTACTAAAATGTTTACATTTTTTCCTGATGCAATTACGTGATCTAATCCTCCGTAACCGATATCATAAGCCCATCCGTCACCGCCCATAATCCAAACAGATTTTTTAACAAGATAATCTGCTAAGCTTAAGAGATTCTTCAAATCACTTGATTTTCCATTAGCCCCGGCTTTAAGCATATCATTTAGTTTATTCTTTAGAGCGCTTACTCTTTCTCTTTGCTCATAAATTTCAGCTTCATCTTTTTGTGTTGCAGTAATAAGAGCATCAACTAAATCGTTACCAACTTCTGATGCCACTCTTCTTAATAAATCCTTCGCATGAAGATTGTGATTATCAATTGCTAATCTGAAACCGTAGCCAAACTCAGCATTATCTTCAAACAACGAATTTGACCATGCTGGTCCGCGACCATCTTTGTTAGATGCCCAGGGAGTTGTTGGTAAGTTTCCGCCATAAATAGAAGAACATCCTGTTGCATTTGCAATGATTGTTCTATCCCCAAACAACTGGCTTACTAGTTTTACATAAGGTGTTTCACCGCAGCCTGAGCAAGCACCGGAGAATTCAAACAATGGTTCCAAGAATTGTGAGTCTTTAACTTTTGATACCGCAACAACTTTTCTGTCGAGATCAGGAATGTTAAAGAAGAAATCCCAGTTTGCTCTTTCCTGTTCACGGATTGGAATCTGCTCAGCCATATTGATTGCTTTAAGCTTTGTTTCTTTTTTGTTCTTTGCAGGACAAACATCTACGCAAAGACCGCAGCCTGTGCAATCTTCTACAGCAACTTGTAATGAATAATATAATCCTTCACCATAATCTTTTGATTTAAATTTGGTTGATTTAAATGTTGCAGGTGCACCAGCTAAATCTTTTTCATCATAAATCTTTGCACGAATTGTAGCATGAGGACAAACCATAACGCATTTGTTACATTGAATACAGGTTTCCATATCCCAGACAGGAACTTCCAAAGCGATGTTTCTCTTTTCCCATCTTGTGGTTGTTAAGGGGAAAGTTCCATCAATCGGCATTTTACTTACAGGAAGTAGATCACCTTCACCCGCAATAATTCTTGCTGTAACCTCTTTAACGAAATCAGGAGCGTTGCCGGATACTGGCGGCTGCAATTGCATTTTACTTGTTACTTTATTTGGAATTGTAACTTCAAAAAGATTTGCAACTGTTTTATCAACAGCATCAAAGTTCATCTGAACAATCTTATCGCCTTTTGCGCCGTAAGTTTTCTTGATTGAATCTTTAATCATACTAATTGCTGTTGCTTGTGGAAAGATTTCTGAGATAGCAAAAAAGCAGGTTTGCATAATTGTATTAATTCTAGCACCCATTCCGGTTGCCTCACCAACTTTGTAGGCATCAATAATCCAGAATTTCATTTTTTTGTTGATAAGATCTTTCTGAACTTTTTCTGGTAAAGAATCCCATACATGTTCTTTATCTATTTTTGTGTTAAGCAAAAATGTTGCACCCTCACTTACGTCTTTTAACATATCCATCTGCTCTAAGAAAACCTGCTGATGGCAAGCAACAAATCTGGGTTTGTTAATAAGATAAGTTGATTTGATTTCTTTTGGTCCGAATCTTAAGTGCGATACTGTTGTTGAACCAGATTTTTTAGAATCGTAAACAAAGTAACCCTGTGCAAAATAATCTGTGCCTTCACCAATAATCTTAATTGAATTTTTATTTGCACCAACAGTTCCATCAGCACCAAGACCATAAAACTTACCGCGGAAAGTTTCATCAGATTCAACTGAAAAATGAGGATCAAATTCTAAACTTGTATTTGTAACATCTTCAATAATTCCAAGTGTAAAGTGTGCTTTAGGTTTTTCTTTAGATAAATTATCATATACAGCTTTAACCATAGCAGGAGTAAATTCTTTAGAAGATAATCCGTATCTGCCGCCGATAATTTTTGGATAAGTAAATTGAAGTTCGCCAGCCATATACTTTTCTGAAATTGCATTTACAACATCAAGATAAAGTGGTTCGCCGCCGGCACCCGGTTCTTTTGTTCTGTCTAAAACTGCAATCGATTTTGTTGTTTTTGGAAGTGCATTAATAAAATGTTCTAAAGAAAATGGTCTGTATAATCTAACTTTTAACAAACCAACTTTTTCGCCTTTACTGGTAAGAAAGTTTACTGTTTCTTCAGCAGCTTCACTACCAGAGCCCATCATTATAATTATTTTTTCAGCATCAGGTGCACCTACGTAATCAAATAAATTGTATTGTCTTCCTGTAAGTTTTGCAAACTTATCCATTTGTTTTTGTACGATTGCCGGACAAGCATTGTAAAATGGATTTACTGTTTCTCTGCCCTGGAAGTAAACATCAGGATTTTGTGCTGTTCCTCTCATTACAGGTCTATCAGGTGTTAATCCTCTATTACGATGTGCGATAATTAATTCATCATCCATCATTGCTTTCATATCTTCTTTTGTCAACTCTTCAATCTTCATTACTTCGTGCGAAGTTCTGAAACCATCAAAGAAGTGAATGAAAGGAATGCGTGATTCTAAAGTTGCAGCTTGTGCAATCAAAGCAAAATCCATTACTTCCTGAACTGAGTTGGATGATAAAAGAGCAAATCCAGTTGATCGTGTTGCCATAACATCGGAATGATCACCAAAGATTGAAAGTG
>JBBQSH010000195.1:0-6080 GCA_038214015.1 Ignavibacteriales bacterium
TTAAAAGTAATTTCCTTTCTTGAAATGAAACCCTCTTCGGGATTCTTGGTCTGAAGATTTGTTGCAAAGAAATAAACATCGCTTCCCTTTTCAACATATCCAACAAACCATCCAACCTGATCTTTAACCCGTAATGCCCAACCGGTTTTTGCACGAATAGTATATTCATCAGTCTGCTCATAAATCATAATGAGTTTTACAATATCCATACTCCTTTGAGAAAATTTTAATTTGTTATGATAAAGTTTTTTCAACATTTCAATTTGTTCATCAGCAGAAATTCTTATTCCTCCATCAAGCCAGAATTTATCTAACCCGCCTGATATATTTTCATTTCCGTAAAGATTTAATGAAATAAAATGCTGCATTTTTTCTTCACCAATTCTTCTTGCAAGTTCCTGATAGAACCAAACTCCGGAATATTTAAAAGCTTTAACCATATCAAGGTCCTGATTCCACATATCATAAAATCTTTTTACACTATCCCATTTGAAGACTTCAAACTCATCTTTGACTGCACCCGTTTCTAATCCAACAAGTGAGTTGAATATTTTAAATGTAGATGCGGGAATGAATCGTTCTGCACATCTTTCTGGATTATATTTTATATACGAATCATTCTTCAAATTATAAAGAACAAAACATCCTTCATGTCCGTATTCATCAAAATGCGTTTTAAGATCTGTTCTAACTTCAATATCCTGCGAAAACATTGTTGAAGTTGCAATGATTATAATGCTTAGAATTATTTGAATTTGTTTCATAGTGTCTTGTATAATATTTAATTAAACTTTTAATTATGTGTGGTTTAATATTAGATTCCTATTGTAAAAAAACAAAATTCTAAATGTTCAGACAAATATTTCTTACAAAAAATTTTACAACAAAAGTAATCGAAAAAGCTGCGGGAAAAGTACCTCAAACCGTACTCGAGGATTTTTTGTCTTATATCGAAAAAGAAACTGCGCGTCATTATTTTACAAAATCATCTGAATCAAATCTTTTAAGAATAATTCAAAATCAATATGACATTACATTTTTTATAAATGAATGTTTGAGGTATCCGCATCAAATAGAAATCCTTATTTCATTATCAAACAACAGCAACTACTTAACGGATATACTTGTAAGGAATCCGGAATATTTTCACTGGATTATTAATCCATCCGTGTTAGAACAAAAAATAGATTACAAATATTTTAAAGAAAGTTTAGAAAAAACTGTTTCCTCATTCAGAACTTTTGATTCAAAAGTTAATGCTATAAGAAATTTTAAACGTAAAGAAATTCTTAGAATCGGTTTAAAGGATATCTACTTAAAAGAAGAATTAAAAAACATCACTCTTTATCTTTCCCATCTTGCAAATTCCATTTCAGCCATACTTTTTGATTTGTGCTACAAAGAAATCTTAATCAAATACTCTTTAGAAAAAACAACACGCAAGTATGTTTTGTTTTCTCTCGGTAAACTTGGCGGCAGCGAATTGAATTATAGTTCTGATATTGATCTTGTTGCATTTTACGATAAAAATTCTTTAATCAATAAAAATATTTACTACAATCAAATTCTTTCTGAAACTATTTTACTTTTTATTGAATCAGCAAGTAAAAAAACAGGTGCAGGATTTTTGTATAGAGTAGATTTTCGTCTTCGTCCTGATGGAAGAAACGCTCCTTTGTGCGGCAGTTATGCTGATTATATCCGATACTACGAAACACGAGGTGAAGACTGGGAAAGGCAGATGCTTATCAAAGCAAATTATCTTTGCGGAAGTAAAAATTTATACAAGATATTTTTAGATTCTGTTTCCAGATTTATTTATCCTGCCACTTTTTCTGTTTCTCCAATTGAACAAATCAAAAAACTAAAAACGAGCATTGAACAAAGAAGTAAATCTGATGAGAATATTAAATTTGTTTCCGGCGGCATACGAGATATCGAATTTTCTTTACAAGCACTTCAACTGCTGAATGGCGGAAAAGATATAAATATCAGAACCGGAAATTCTTTAGATGCAAATGATAAACTTCTAGATAAAAATATTCTTTCTGAAGAAGAAGCGGAAATATTTAAATCGGCATATGTTTTTTATAGAAGGGTAGAACATTATCTTCAATTAATGAATGATCAGCAAACACATACAATTCCTGCTGAAGGTGAAATGGCAGAAAGGCTTGCTCATTTTCTAAAGTTTAAGGATTTAAAATCATTCAAAAAACAATTGAATTTATCCAAAGACAAAGTGCAGTCTATATACAAATCTATTGTAGGGATTAAAGATCAAGCAGACAGCAAAAATGATTTTGATAAAATAATACTTATTGACTCAAAGAGAGCAAAATCCAATTTTGAGTTTTTGCGAACCGGAAAAAGTCTTTTTGATAAAAAACAATTTGATAATAGAACCACATTTTCATTTGAAAAGATTGAGGATGAATTAATTAAATTTTTAGGCAGCTCAATCGATCCGGATATTGTTTTGGAAAACTTTACAAGAGTTATTCGTAATGCACACTTTCCAAAGTTATGGTATGACGAATTCTTTGATAATAAATTTTTCAATTTGTTTTTAAGTCTCTGCGAGCGTTGTCAAAAAGCGATTGATCTTTTTGCAGAGGATAAATTTTTACGAGATACGTTTTTATCCCGTGAATGTTTAGTTCCATTAAACAAGGAAAATTTTTCTAATCTTTCATTGAAGGCATTACATTTCAGAGCTTCAATCCAATTAACTGCCAACATAATTAAGCCAGATGCATTTGCTGGATTTTATACAGAGTTCTTAAATCAAATGATTATGTCATTAACCAGAGAATTTGTTAGTGATGAAAAATGGCAGGATAATTTTTTCATTGCTGCGATGGGTAGTTTTGGTTCATCAGAGTTATCCTTTGCCTCGGATATCGATCTGGTTTTTGTAGTTAGCGATATTCAAAAATATCCGTATATCCAAATAGAGTTTCAAAGACTTCTACAAAATCTTAAAGACAATTTCTCAGGGCTTGAAATTGATTGCAGGTTAAGACCCGAAGGAAAAAGCAGTCAGCTTGTTTGGGATGTAGAGGATTACAAAAAATATTTCTCTAATCGTGCAAGAGTTTGGGAGCTACAGGCTTTTACCAAATGCAGATATATTTTTGGGAATATAGAATTGTTTAATTCTTTCATCACACATTATATTCTAACAGTAAAACAAAAGGATAAAGTATTAGTAAAGAAGGAAATGTCTGAGATGCGGAAAAAACTTTATCCCGGTTTAAATACCTCATTTGACATTAAAAAAAGTTCTGGCGGATTGGCTGATATTGATTTTATTCTTTCTTTTTTGTTTTTAATAAATCCGGATTTATTGGTTGAAAGAAAAGAAAAAAGAACTTCGAACTCTTTTGAGCTTATGAAGAAAGCTTCCTTCAAAGAGATTAATTTTGGTCAGCTCGAAATAAATCATTATTCACTCAAACAAATTGAACTGACTAATCAATTATTATTCAATGGTCGGATTTCAAAAATTCCAACCGAAGAGCTAAAACTAAAAAAACTTTCTAAAGAGTGCGGGTTTTCAAACACTAAATTATTTATGGATAGACTTAATGAAATAATTGAGCAGACAAGAATACAATATCAAAACATTTTTAATTAATTTTTTTAATCAGAATATGAAATACTTACAAAAATATTATTACATCTTAACAGGTTTTATTTCATTTGTTTTTTATTTACTCACAATTGCACCATCGGTAATTCAGATAGATACGGGAGAACTCGCCGCTGTTCAATGTACACTAGGTATTGCTCATCCAACGGGTTATCCGTTATTTACGATGCTTGGTTATATTTTCTCTCTTATTCCGCTTCCCTTTACAAAAATATTCCAGTTGAATTTATTGGCAGTACTTTACTGTGCTATAGCTATCTCAGTTTTTTCATACACTGCAAAAGCAGTTTTAGACAATTTAAACTTATTTCAGTTTGTAAAAACTTTTAAAGAAAAATCAAAAAAGAAGAAAAAGGATTCTGCTAAAACAGTTACACCGCCTATTACTTCAACTTTTGAACTTTCTGAAATGACAAAAGTCATTTCAGCAATCTTTGGTGGATTGTTTCTTGCACTTAGCAAAACATTTTGGTTTCAGAGTACTTCTGTAGAAGTGTATAGTCTTCATTTATTGTTGATCACGTTTATAATATTGTCACTCATTAAGGCTTTTCTTCTTTCGAATAAAGAAAAAGCAATCTCAAAATATTGGATTATCTTTTCAATCACGTTGGCTTTTGGTTTTACAAACCATATGACAACCCTTTTAATAATTCCAGGTGTTGCTTTTCTTTACTTTGCAAAAAACGGATTTAATTCAAAGAGCATAAAACAAATTCTTTTTATGCTTTTGATATTTTTTCCTATGTTGATTTTAATTTACTCTTACCTTCCAATTCGTGCTTCACAAAATCCGGTTATGAATTGGGGAAATCCGATTGAATGGGAAAGAATAACAAGGCATATCTCAGGACAACAATACCAGGTTTGGCTTTTCTCATCAACAGAAGCTGCCGCTAAGCAGTTTAACTATTTTGTAACAAATTTACCCAACGAGTATTCGTTTTCATTATTATTTGCACTAGCCGGATTGGTTGTTTCATTTATTTACACAAAGAAGTTTTTCATCTTTAATATTATAGTTTTTCTATCAACAGTTTTATATGCTATTAATTATGATATTAATGATATCGACTCATATTTTTTGCTTGCTTATATCTCACTGGCATTCTTTGCAGTATTCGGAATTGTTCAGCTAATTTTATTTTCGACTAAGAATAATATGAAAATCATAATTCCGGTTTCTTTACTATTACTATTTTTAGGAATACAATTTTATTCCAATTACGATAAGGTAAATCAAAGAGGCAATTTCATCTACGAAGATTACACAAGATCAATATTAAATACTCTTCCTAATAATTCAATCGTCTTTAGTTATCAATGGGATTATTTTATTTCAGCTTCATATTATTTTCAATTAGTAGAAGGTTATAGAAAAGATGTTATTGTTATAGATAAAGAACTTTTGCGTCGTTCGTGGTATTACAATCAGTTAAACACAAATCATCCAACATTGCTTGCTGGGGTTAAACCTGAAATGGAACAATTTATTGAAGCATTAAAACCTTTTGAACGTGAGGAACAATTCAATGCCAATCTACTTGAAAATCTATTTCGCAATATTATGACAGGATTAGTATCAACCAATATTGATAAGCATGATTATTTTATCGCTCCCGAACTTGTTGATGGAGAAATTAAGCGCGGAGAGTTTCAACTTCCTGAACGTTACACACTTGTTCCCCACCTTTTCTTGTTCAAAGTTGTAAATACAACTGAGTATGTTGAAGCACCTCTGCCGGACTTTAAGATAAGATTTGATAAAAAAGATGATCAGTACATTACATCGTTAAAAGGATTTGTTGCTTCGATGTTAGTAAGAAGAGCGCTGTATGAAGTTCAATTCAATAAAATGGATAGAGCAAAAATTTATGCAATGAAAGCAGCAGCAGATTTTCCAAACGTTACTCTGCCGCCTGTGCTATCAAACTTAATACTTAATTGATTCATCTATTTCATCGATAAGATCTTCAATCCGGTCTTTTGATATTTCATCTTTGGTTAGAAAAGATTGAAGAATAACATCTATCTGCTGAATCAAATTTCTCTTATAATATTTTGGGGCAAAGATTGATCCATCAAGCATGTACAATCTTTTACTTTTCTCATCGTAAAAAGTATAATTAATAAATGGACCTCCCATACCTTTAATATTCAGATCCCACAACCCTTGAGTATATAAAGCATATCTTTCATTAAAATTAATCTCGCTCGTGGTATAAAAACTATCAACCATTACAACGTATGCAGTGTCATCACGCACCTGGTAATACTCTTTAGTCATTCGGTTTCGAATTGACTTAATGGAATCTGTACTTAAATATTCTGGAGTTGCATTATCTATCCAATGAATAAAAATCCATCGTTCCATATCGCTGCCGGGAGATCTTCGTAACCACACAAAATTATTTTCTGCATCATT
>JBBQSH010000196.1:0-6048 GCA_038214015.1 Ignavibacteriales bacterium
GGTCTTTCAGTTGCTGCATCTTCTTCCTGAAGCCATTTAATATATTTCTTTAATCCGGGATGCCAGTAAAGATAGTTACCTTCGTTGATACTGTAGATTTTTGATTTCTTGGGAGTTTTAATATCCGGATGGGATAAAATAAATTCTCCAAAAGAAGGATCGAGTGTAAAACCATGAACTCCGTTTCCTGAAGTGTAAACAAAAATTGTGCTTGATCCATATATAATATAACCGGCAGCAACTTGTTTTAAACCCTGCTGTAAACAATCTGCCATAGTTCCCGGCCCACCATCTGGAGAGATTCTTTTGTAAATAGAAAAAATAGTTCCGATACTTACGTTTGCATCAATGTTTGATGAACCATCAAGCGGATCAAAAAGAAGAACATATTTACCGAGATAAAATTCCGGCGGAATGTGAATAATATCTTCTTCTTCTTCACTAGCCATAACACAAAGATGACCGCCGTGATCCATTGCTTTTATCATCATATCATTAGCAAAAATATCCAGCTTCTTTACCCTTTCTCCATGAACATTTTCATCACCGGTAAAACCAATAATATCAACTAATCCAGCTTTATTAACATCAAGGGAAATAACCTTTGCTGCAAGTGATAGGTCATGCAGAAGATCTGAAAGTTCACCTGTAGCTTCAGGATATTTTCTTTCTTCTTCATAAATATGGCGGGCAAGAGTATTGAATTTAATTCTTTCCATTTCAGCTCTCCCTTTTTAGGATTTGTGTTAGTTGGATTTTCTTAATTCCTGATCTTTGTATTGTAACTGATACAGTTTGTAATAGATACCACGTTTAGCCAGCAGTTCCTGATGGTTTCCTATTTCTCTGATTTCACCTTTATGTAAAACGATAATCTTGTCTGCATTTTGTATTGTCGAAAGACGATGAGCGATTACAATAGCTGTTCTTCCAACAAGAAGTTTTTCAATTGCAGATTGAATTAACTGCTCTGTTTCAGTATCAATACTAGAAGTAGCCTCATCCAAAATTAATATTTTTGGATCATAAGCCAAAGCGCGAGCAAAAGAAATTAATTGTTTTTGTCCAACGCTTAAAGTTGCTCCACGTTCTTTAACTTCTTCGTTATACTTGTTGGGAAGATTAGAAATAAATTTATCCGCACCAACAGTTTTTGACGAATGCATTATTTTTTCCAGACTTATCTCATTGTTATCCATATTGATGTTTGATTCAACAGTGCCGGAAAAAAGAAAAACATCCTGTAAAACGATGGAGATATACTTTCTTAAATCTCTCTTATCAACTTTGCGAATGTCAATTCCATCCAATAGAACAGAGCCTTTATTGATATCATAAAATCGTGTAAGAATATTTATTAAAGTTGATTTACCTGCACCGGTGTGCCCAACAATTGCAACAGTTTCACCGGGATTGATTTGAAGGTTGATATTTTTTAAAACATAATTTTCGTCATCATAAGCAAACCAAACATCTTTAAATTGAATATCACCTTTTACGCCGTTTAACTTTATTGGATTTTCAGGATTATTAATAAATGTTTTATTATCTAAAAGTTTAAATATTCTTTCAGATGAAGCCATAGAGGTTTGCATGATGTTATACTTTTCAGAAAGATCTCGAATAGGCCTAAAAAACATTTCTGTAAATTGTATAAAGGCAAAAAGATCACCTATCCCAACACTTTTTTGTACTACTTCACCGCCGCCGTACCAAACAATTAATGCTATTGCAATAGAACTGAGTAATTCCACTCCGGGAAAGAAAAGTGCATAATAGAAAATCGATTTAATATTTGCATCGCGATGATCAGCATTGATACTAGAAAACTTTTTTAATTCATCTTTTTCTTTTCTAAAAATCTGGACAACACTCATTCCTGTTACGTGCTCCTGCATATAAGAATTTAATCTTGCAAGATGAAAACGAACATCGCGATAACTTTCTCTTATCTTTTTTCTAAAAAGGAAAGTACCGTAAACAAGAACAGGAAGTACTGAAAGAGTAACAAGTGAAAGTGGGATATCCATTGAGAACATAAAAACTAAAATCCAGATGATGATAAAAACATCACTGAATACCATAACAATTCCGGACGAGAATAACTCACTTAATGATTCAACATCATTTGTTGTGCGGGTTACAATTCTGCCAATCGGAGTTCTGTCAAAATATTTTAATGCAAGTTTTTGTGTATGTTCAAAAATTTGTGTGCGGATATCGTAAAGAGTTCTTTGCCCAAGATATTGCGTGTAATATGTTAGAAAATATTGGACAACAGCTTGCAATATCAATGATCCAAAAAGCAATAGTGCAATTATCATTAATCCATGATAGTTTGCATTAACAATGTAATCATCGATTGCAACTTTAGTTAGGTATGGACGCAGCGGACCAAGAGAGGCAACAAAGATGTTTAACAATATTGCGATAATAACGTACTTCTTGTATGGCTTAATGTAAGTAAGAAGCCTCTTCATCAACTTTGAGTCGTATGCTTTTCCTAATATTTCGTCGTCTTGTTTATTGTCAGCCATCAGTTCAATTCTTCAAGCTCTTTTTCTAATAATTGTTTGTAATGCAATTCAGCATACAGACCATTTAGTGCAACCAATTCATAATGCGTGCCTTGTTCTGCAATTCTTCCATTTTCAAGAACAACTATTTTATCAGCATCTTTAACAGTAGAAATCCTGTGACTGATAATTATACTTGTTCTGTTTTTCATAAACTCTTTTAAGTTCTTTAAGATTTCTTCTTCTGTGTGAGTATCAACAGCCGAAAATGAATCATCTAGAATTAATATTTTAGGATTAGTTGCAAGCGCTCTTGCTAACGATGCTCTTTGTTTCTGCCCACCGGAAAATGTAATTCCTCTTTCGCCAACAACTGTATCGTATCCATTAGGAAAAGATTGAACATCTTTATCAAAGTTTGCAATGCGAGAAACTTCCTCAACCCTTTGCTTATCAATATCGCGTAAACCATAAGATAAGTTTCCATAAACAGAATCAGAGAACAGAAATGATTCCTGCTGAACAACTGCAATATTAGTTCTTAAAATATCAAGCGGAATGCTCTTAACATTTATACCATCAATAAAGATCTGGCCGGATGTAACATCATACAATCTTGGAATTAAATTAATAAAACTTGTTTTCCCGGAGCCAGTATGTCCAACTATTGCAACAGTAGATCCAACTTTTATTTTTAGATTGATTTCTTTTAATACTTCTGGTAATGATTCTGAATATTTGAATGACACATTTCTAAGTTCAATTTCACCTTTTAATTCTTTTACTGATAGATCTGTTGAAGATGAATCCTGAATTTCATAAGGTTCATTAAGGATTTTATTCAAACGTTTCATGCTTGCTTCTGCCTGCTGGATAATATTCATTACCCAGCCAAAAGCGATGACGGGCCAAATTAAAATTGATAAGTACATTACAAAAGCAGCCATCTCACCAAGATTCATTTCACCATTAATAACTTTAGTGCCGCCAACCCAAATAACAACTATTATTGAGATTCCGGTTATGATTGTTAATATCGGCATGATAAGAGATTGAATACGAACAAGATTCATATTCTTACGAAGAAATTCCTGGCTAAGTTCATTCCATCTTTTTATTTCATTTGCTTCGCGAACATAAGATTTTATAACTCTGATGCCAGAAAAATTTTCTTGTGCGCGAGTTGTTAGCTGAGAAAAATTTTCCTGGATCTTTGTGTATTTCTCATGAATTAATTTCCCAACTCTATAAACTCCATAAGATAGAATTGGAAGCGGTAGTAAAGCATAGATTGTTAGCGCCAGATTCAATGAAAACATTATTGCAACAACAATTACTAATCTAATTACAGTATCGATTGAGTACATAACTGCAGGACCAATAAATCCTCGTACAGCATTTATATCATTGGTTGCATGAGACATAATATTTCCAGTTGAGTTATTCTGAAAATATTTTAGCGGAAGCTTTTGGATATGCTGCCAAAAATCATTTCGCAAATCATATTCAATTTCTCTTGACACAACAATAATAGTCTGACGGATTAAGTATCTGAAAATACCAGCAACTATTGAAGTCCCAACAATTAATAAAGCATACTTTAACAGTATCCCTGACGTAGCATCCTTTTGAATTTCGTTGATTGAATCTTTAAGTAATATGGGGAGATAAACCGTCATTGTGTTTGAGACAAGTATGAAGATCATGCCCCAAAGTAATTTGGTTTTATACTGGATAAAATATTTTTTAAGCGTTAAAAGGTTTTTCATTAATAACGAATTAGTGTAAGATTTTGATTTAGAGAAAGATACTTTTTTTTATTGCTCAATCACTGTGCGAATATAAAAACCCGGAAGGTATTTCCGGGTGATTCATGTCTCAAATTTAGATTATCATTGTCACACTGAGCGAAGTCGAAGTGTGACATAACTATATAATAAAAGTCATCCTTCGTCTTCGCTCAGGATGACAAAGGACTGTTACTAATCTATTACATTAAATCCTGTGTACTTGTGAAGTACCTTTGGCACAACAATTTTCCCTTCGGGAGTTTGATAAGTTTCTAAAAGCGAAACCATCAATCTGCTTGTTGCTAAACCGCTTCCATTAAGTGTGTGCACAAACTCGGGTTTTTTAGTTTGCTCATTACGGAAACGAATATTTGCTCTTCGTCCCTGAAAATCTTCAAAGTTACTGCAGGATGATGCTTCCAGCCATTTGTTTTCTGCGGGCGACCATGTTTCAATATCGTAACACTTTGCTGCTGAAAAACTTAAATCACCGGAACACAACATTAAAATTCTGTAAGGAATATTCAGAGCTTGCAAAATATCTTCAGCATCCTTAACAAGTAATTCAAGTTCATCGTAAGAAGTTTCCGGTTTTACAAATTTTACCATTTCTACTTTGTTGAACTGATGAACTCGTAAAAATCCTTTTGAATCTTTGCCATAAGAACCTGCTTCTCTTCTGAAGCAAGCTGAGTAACCAACATATTTTATTGGTAATTCCTTTTCGTTAAGAATTTCATCACGATGAATATTAGTGATAGGAACTTCTGCAGTTGGAATTGCATACAATCCATCTTTCTCTATCGTGTACATATCTTCTTCCATCTTTGGAAGCTGTCCCGTTCCGCGCAATGATTCTTTATTTACAAGAAATGGAGGGAAAATTTCTGAGTAATTATGATTTTGTAAATGATAATCAAGCATAAAGTTGATTAGTGAACGCTCGAGTGTTGCGCCTTTACCTTTGTAAACAGGAAAACCAGAACCACTTATTTTTGCACCGCGTTCAAAATCAAGTACGTTAAGTTTCTTGCCAAGCTCAACATGATCCAAAGGTTTAAAATCATTTTCAAATTTAAATCCATCTGGAAGCCAGCGTCTTACTTCAACATTTTCTTCGGCACTTTTTCCAATCGGAACAGATGAGTGAGGAAGATTTGGAATGAATCTTAAAATCGTATCAATCTCTTCTTCAATTGATCTAAGTTTAGTATCATATTCAGCAATTTCATCACCCACTCGTTTCATCTCTGCAATAATTTCAGTTGCATCCTGTCCGGATTTTTTCATTTGCCCAACTTGTTGAGAAACAGAATTACGTTTTGATTTTAATTCATCAGCATGAGCGATAATATCTCTGCGCTGTTTATCAAGCTCAAGAAGCTCATCAATACGATTTTTCTCATTCTTGTTTGCTATTCCTTGTTTTACTTTTTCAGGATTTTCACGAATAAGTTTTATGTCTAACATTTAAGTCCTTAATTACTTTACTACGATGTTATAAATTTTATTTTTTACGAAAATTTCTTTTACGATAGTTTTGCCATCAGTAAACTTTGTTACTTTTTCATCAGCAAAGACAAGCGGTTTAACTGCATTCTGTTCGCTGTTCATCGGGACAGGAACAGTTGCGCGTAATTTGCCGTTAACCTGAACAGCAATGTTTACGGTGTCTTCAATCAATGCATCTTTATCTACCTCAAACAAAACTGGATTCTGGAAGATTGAATTTTCATTCCCAA
>JBBQSH010000197.1:0-5947 GCA_038214015.1 Ignavibacteriales bacterium
GATAAGAATAGAAAAATCTGGGTAAATGAAATTGCACCGCGTCCTCATAACAGCGGTCATCATACAATTGAAAGTGCAATAACATCACAATTTGAACAGCTTCTTAGAGCCATTTTTAATCTGCCGCTTGGTAGCACAAAATTAAAAATTCCTGCTGTAATGATAAATCTGTTAGGAGAACCAGGATATGAAGGTAAAGTAAGATATGAAGGTTTAACAGAATGTATGGCTATTGAGGGAGTAAAGATCCATCTCTACGGAAAAAAATTTACAAAGCCTTTCAGAAAAATGGGACACGTAACTGTTCTGGCTACGACAATTGATGAGGCTAAACGCAAAGCAGATATTGTAAAACAAAAAATGAAGGTTATATCATGGTAAATTCTATGGTTAGCATCATAATGGGTTCTGATTCTGATTTAAATGTGATGCAGGAAGCAGGAAAAATTTTAAAAGAATTTGATGTCCCTTTTGAAATGACAGTTGTCTCCGCCCATCGAACACCAAAAAGATTATTTGAGTTTTCAGAAAACGCCCATAAAAGAGGGATCAAAGTTATAATTGCTGGGGCCGGTGGTTCTGCACACTTGCCGGGAATGGTTGCTGCAATCTCTCCATTGCCGATAATTGGTGTTCCTATTAAATCTTCGAATTCTTTAGATGGATGGGATTCGATTCTTTCTATTCTGCAAATGCCTGGTGGAGTTCCGGTTGCAACTGTTGCATTAAATAATGCAAAGAATGCCGGGTTGCTTGCTGTTCAAATTCTTTCTGTTGCAGATGAAAGTCTGAAAGAAAAAATGATCTCTTACAAAGACAAACTCAGTTCTGATGTACTGAAAAAGATTGATAAAGTAGAAAAAAATGGTTTCTAATTTTTTTACTGATGTCTTAAATTTCCTTTGGCTCAATCCCAGGTTTTGCATAAGATAATCTTGCAACTCTTTTTGTCTTGTGGTAACTATCCAACCCGCTGATAGCAATTGTCCCTGCTTTTTCAATATCCAAATAACCATCTTTTTTGATCAAGTCATCAGAAAGAATTAGCTCGACAATCTCACCAACTATAAAAATTGTTCCGTTAGCTTTTATTTCCTGTTCTTCAACAAACTTCAAACCAATTTTGATTTTAGATTCTTCAACATACGGAGCTTTAACAACCTCGGTAAATTGTGGAGTCAATTTGCATGCATCAAATTCAGATACATTCTCCTCATATCTTGCTGATGTTTGGTGTGCCTGCTTAAAAATTTCCTTATTAATATGATTGATAGTAAAGTATCCGGTTTCTTTTATGTTGTTATAAGTATGTCGCTCAACCGAAACAGGTCGCATTAAAAATCCCATCATTGGAGGATTTGCGCCCACGTGAATTACAGAACTGAAGATAGCCAGATTTGTTTTACCTTCTTTCGAAACAGTTCCAATAAGATTAGCACTTTTAAATCCGGATAATGAATTGATAAGATTGATTCGATATTGTTTTTCGAATTCTGAAATTTTTCCTTTAGTTATAATCATTTTTTTCTCTCAATTGAACATATAAATAATTCTATAAAATGGTTTTATTTTCTAATCGTCATCTCAATCAAAAACAAGTCGTCATCTCGAGCGAAGACGAGAGATGAAATAATCAAGGATTTATACAAGGTAGTTTCCCTCAACTCTGCTGAGACTGAAAAATTAAACAATTTTTACTGATGAAATTCCGCCATCAACTTTTATAATTTGTCCCGTAATAAATCCCGATTTTTCCGATAACAAAAATTCAACTGTTTGTGCAATTTCTTCTGCGCTGCCGATTCTTTTTAACGGATGCCGATCTTCTGAGGCTTTTAGTTTGACTTCATTGTTCAGAAGTTTTTCCGCAAGCGGAGTATCGGTAATTGATGGGGCAATGCAATTAACACGAATACTCGGGGCAAACTCTGCAGCGAGTGAACGGGTTAATCCTTCAATCGCACCTTTTGATGCTGCAACAGATGCGTGATAAGGCATTCCTGTTTGAACAGCAACTGTGCTGAATAAAACTATGCTTGACTTTCCTGCTGATTTCAAATTATTATAATATTTGTTTATAACTTTCACAGCACCCAGAAGATTAACCTCAAAGTCATTCTGAAAATCTTCTATCTTTAAACTCTTTAGAGGTTTTAAATTTATTGTGCCGGGACAAAAAACAATTCCATCTATTGGGTCGTTGATTTGCGGAAGTTCATCGGCTGATTTTGTTACATCAGCAGAGGAGAATTCTACATTTGATAGCTCAATAAGATTTCTATTTGTTCTGCTTAAAACAATAACACGATTGTTTTGACTTAATATTTTTGTTGTTTCTAATCCTATGCCTGATGTACCACCTACTACCAAATATGTTTTTCCCGATTCACGGGATTTCACTTCGTTCAACATTTTTTCTCCTTATGTCATTCCTACGAAGGCAGGAATCTAAATAATTTTTTGTATTTATAATTTTAAATTAATCCCAACACCAATACCACCTGCAAGCATACTTTCTAGATGAGGATATAGATTTATATCTGCATTGCTCTGATGAATGAAATACAAAGACACATCAAACAATAAAAGAAAACCACCTTGCAACAGCAAACTGTTTCCGTATCCTCTCATTCTTTCAGAGATTGAAGAATTTTTCGATCGCTCTTTTAAATAAAATCCGGTAGCGATGTATGCAAAATCTAATCCTGCATTAAGCAAAAGAAAACTTTGAAGAGAGTTGTAATCATTTAAGATTTCTAAATTGGTCATTGAGGTTGGATCAGAATTTACAGCGTTTAGATATCCAAAAGTAGCAATACCCAGATTAACCAAATTCCACATTGCATTAAACTGATGAAAATATTTAGCCTCACCACTTGCTTTAAAGTTGCCGTAAGTTCCTACTAAAATATTTCCTGCTGCCCATGATCCAAGGACAAGCATAGCCGTTTCATTAATTGCCATTCTGCTTTGATGAAAAGACATTAAAGAATCAGAAATATTTTCTTGTGCTATTAATTGAGAAATTGGAATTGACAGTAAAGCTAAAAACAATAATTTTGTTTGATTATTCATATTGATATAAAGACAAAATGTTTATTAAAATAGTTCAATTTAATAACCCGTTAATTCAACATAACCTATGCCCGATATTTTTGAGCCGGTTTTTGTTCCTTCAATTTTTACAGAGCCTTCCCAGTATCTAACAGCAACGTTCATCAACTGATTTTTAATTGCGGGAGTAATAGTAATATCGATTTCTTTTGAAGGAATCCGTAATCTCCAGCCAGAGGGGTATTTTTCTCCGTCTGGACTTTCCCAGTAATCTGTTACTTCCAAAACAACATCATCTTTTTTTATTAATTGAGATTGTCCCGATTGATCAACCCAAACACCTTTACTGAAAATATCCGGCGTGCCGTCTTTCTTTCGCATCTGATAATACATTATCTCTGTGTTGTCATCGAGCTGCAGTGCAAACCAATCCCAACCTTTTTGATCTTCACTTAATGCACTTGTGCTCCATTCGCGATCCATCCACGAGAATCCGCTAACAGAAAATTCTTTTCCTACTAAAATTATTTTTCCTTCTGTTTTTAATCTTGTGTATGAATAGTAATACGAAGCGTTGCCGGGCTGCTTTCCTTTTTGACTTAATCCTTCATCTCCCTGAAGAACAAATGGTTTAACTGCCTTAAGTGAAAAATTGATTTCCGCTTTATCTGTTTTTGCTTTTAGATTTATAACAGGCAAATCAAACAAGACTTCGTTTTCGGTTTGAACTATTTGCCAATCTTCTACCCAAACTTTGAATGGATTGATTTGCGCTCCTGCAAGATTATTCCCTTCCCTGCTGAATCTTTCATCAAAATAAAATTTGTTGTTTGAAATATCAGTAACCGCAAAGTGTGCCATATAAATTTGGTTGGAATTCCATTCAGAGTTTCTTTCAGCTTTTTCTCTACTCAATGCCGTTCTGAAAATTGTAAACTGATACCCAAACATTTTGTTGTCATCAGAAATCAGGTTGCCGGTAAAGTACCACCACTCGGTTCTGAAATAAGGATGCGATCCGTGATCATCAGGAAAAATAAATTTTCGCTTTTCAACTGCTTTGCTGAAATCTTCATCTGCAGCATCTCCCATAGCTTTGGAAAGAGAAACACCCTTCTCTGTATCGATGACTTTCTTATCATCGCAGGCAAAGAACAAAACAACAAGAGACAGAATTAATAGAAAGTTTTTCATTCTTCCCTCAACGCATTTGCAGGTGATGTGCGCGACATTTTTATTCCCGGATAAATTCCTGCAAGCAAAGCCGCCGCAAGTGAGACAATCATAGCCTCAATCATAATTGAGGGTAAAATTTCAAACTGCATCGTCCAGCCGAAAGATCTTTTATTAATAATATAAACAAGAATCGCTGCAAGGATGTTTCCCAGCGGCAAAGCAAGAACACCGGCAGTAAATCCCATAAGCAAAGTCTGGAGATTAATAATCTTGAACAACTGAGATGGAAGCAGTCCGTTAGCTCTCAAAATCCCGAGTTCTCTTTTCCGCTCAAGCTGAAGTGACATTAATGAACTTAAAATTCCGATGAAGGCAACAATAACAGATAGTATTTGCAAAACCTTTGCAATCAAAAATGTTCTGTCAAAAATTTCAATCGATGAATCGCGAAGAAACTTATAGGTTCTCACTACAAGCTGCTGCCCGTTTGTCTCCAGTGATTGTATCTTTTCTTTTACTGTGTTGATCGAAGATCCATAATCAACAAAAATAGAAATACCTGAGACACCTTCTGTTTTCCAGTACTTTTTAAAGTGATCATATTGAATTGTAATTAATCCTTGATCGGATGCGTAATCGTAATAAATTCCGGCAACTCTAAAATCTTTCTTTCCATAATCAGTTTTAAGTTTTAACATAGAGCCTACGCCAAGATCATATTTATATGCGAATGGCTCGGAAAGAAAAATTTCTCCGTTTTCAAATAGGTTCCACACTTCATCGGGATTCCCTTCTTTAAATTGAAAACCGGAATAACTTCTTTTACTTAATCCGGCAGCTATTAAATGATATCTTTTTCCTTCCTGAAATAATTCGATCTCACGATAAAAATTAATGTCTTTTACTCCGTCTAAAGATTTTATCTTTGTAAGAATTTCTTCTGAAAGAACCGCATCATTTCTTCTTGAAATTAAACTGGGCGCCGAAATAAAAACATCTGCATTCAAACGAGCCTCTAACCAGTTTATCACGGTGCTTCTAAAACTGCTGATCATTGTACCAACACCAACCGTTGCGGCAACAGCAAGCGCCAATGCTGCAATGGCAATATATGTTCTGCTTATATTTTGAATTATAGATCGAGAAGCCATTTTTCCGGTAATGCCAAAAAGTTTTTTATAAACCGGTGAAAATATTTTTTCAACAATAATAATCCCAGATTAGTCAATAGGGAAAAGTTTCAAATGACCGCCAATAGAAAAAAGTAAAGCTAAGTTGTTTTTATGTAATAAGATAAGTTATATTTTAGCATCAAAAAAACGACAATTATTTTAATAAGAAAAACATACAAACAAATGGAACTAAAAATAGAGTTTACCGATAAAGAAATCACACCTTGGGGTGGAATGGTTTTAATGAAACAGTTGATTGAGAAGACAAAGATAAATGAAGTTTTAGAACGTCTTCCACTACCTTCTCAGAACTCAAATCGAGGCTATAACCCTGTACAGTTGATAAACAATTTTTGGGTAAGCATATGGAGCGGAGCCAGCCGATTTGAACATTTATGGGAATCCATCCCTTCGGTGGATGTCGCATAGAATCAGATAAAAGTCAAAACAAATAATTGTTTTAGGAAAGAATTATTAATAAACTGGCATAACAAAAAAAAGAAAAAGAGATGCCATTTTTTAAGGAACACAAAGACAATTTTGAA
>JBBQSH010000198.1:0-5912 GCA_038214015.1 Ignavibacteriales bacterium
GCGGCTCATGTCGGCATAGCAATTAATAATGCCAGTGCTTATGAAGAGTTAAATAAGACTTTACAAAATCTTGAAGCTACACAGGTACAGCTTATCGCTCAAGAAAAACTTGCTTCTCTGGGTCAGTTAACGGCAGGTATTGCTCATGAAATAAAAAATCCTTTGAACTTCGTTAACAATTTTTCTGAACTCTCGGTTAATTTAGTCGAAGAACTGAAAGAAGAGTTTGATAAACTTAAAGGCAAAGTTGATGCAGATGTTCTCGAAGAATTGGAAGATATTCTAAAAACATTAAAACAGAATTCAGAAAAAATTAAAGAGCATGGAAAGAGAGCTGATAGTATTGTTCATAGTATGCTTCAGCATTCCAGAGGTAAAACAAGCGACAAGCAGTTGACAGATATTAATTCAATGCTTGATGAAGATCTAAATCTTGTGTATCACGGTATGCGCGCACAGGATAGCACCTTTAATATTAAGATTGAAAGAGAATACGATAAGACCATAAGTAAGATAAATGTAATACCGCAAGATATAAGTCGTGTGTTTTTAAATATACTTACTAATGGATGCTATGAAGCCCACAGGAAAAAGCTAGAATTAAAAACAGAAGATCCTGCAAAGATAAAAGTTAGAACTTCTGAAACTGATAAATTTATTGAAGTGCGAATTACGGATAACGGCTACGGTATTCCAGAAAAAATAAGAGGCGATCTTTTTACACCATTCTTTACGACTAAACCAACCGGAAAGGGTACTGGGCTTGGTTTATCGATAAGCTATGACATAGTAGCAAGAGAACATCAAGGTGAACTTTTGTTTGAAACTGAAGTTGGGGAATACACTGAATTTATTATTCGTTTACCTAAAAATCTTAAAAACTAAAAAAATATGAATACTATAACACCGAAAATACTAGTAGTAGACGACGAACCTGATCTGGAAATACTTATTAACCAGAAATTCAGGAAAGAGATTAAAGAAAATAAATATCATTTCATCTTTGCAAACAATGGCGTAAACGCTCTGAAAAAATTGAATGAGGACCCTGAAATTGAATTAGTCCTTACAGATATTAATATGCCGGAGATGGATGGTCTTACATTACTAACTAAAATTAAAGAGTTAAAAAATCCGCTGATGCATTCCGTTATAGTATCGGCTTATGGTGATATCCTGAATATAAGGACCGCTATGAATGGAGGTGCTTTTGATTTTATTGTAAAACCAATTGATCTTACCGATCTAGAAATTACAATAAATAAAGCGGTTGATAATCTGGCAACTTTTAAGAAAGCATTAAAATCCAGAGATGAGTTGATGACCGTTCGTAAAGAGCTTGAAGAGGCCCGATCACTTCAGCTGTCTATGCTTCCTAACGCCCCTCCTCAAATTAATGAACTTGAATTTGCCGTGTTCATGAATACCGCAAGTGAGGTAGGTGGAGATTATTATGATTTTTCATTTAAAGAAGACGGCTCATTAAATATTGCAGTTGGAGATGCAACGGGACATGGTATGAGAGCCGGTATAATGGTTGCAATAATGAAAGCTCTTTTCATTTCTGATTCAGCAGAAATAGATCTTGTTGATTTCTTTAGTAATTCTAATAAAACTATAAAAGCCTTAAATCTTGGTAGAATGATGATGGCATTTACAGTATTGAACATAAAAAACAATACGGTTCATTTTATCAATGCTGGTATGCCGCCAATTTTTATATATAGAAAATCAAACAACACTGTTACGGAATTTGAAACCCAAGGCATGCCGCTTGGAGCTATTTCAGACTCAATTTTTACTATAAATAAATTTGATGTTGATTCAGGTGATGCCATACTAATTTTGAGTGATGGATTACCTGAGATGAAGAATGTTAGAGAAGAACAATATGGCTACTCAAGAGTAAATGAAGAATTTAAATTGATAGCAGAAAAAACACCAAATGAGATAGTTGAATATTTAAAGGACTCAGCATCTCAATGGGCTAATGATGTAGAGCCTGATGATGATATAACGTTTGTTGTAGTTAAAGTAAAATAAAATATTTAATAAACCAGATCTGTAGAGTTTATCATCGCGATTGATCCCGATGTATCGGGTGAACGAAGCAATCTCAAAACATTTGCAATAAGATAATGAGATTGCTTTACCCACTAAAGTGGGATTAACAATGACAAAAAGCAGAATAACCTTGATTGTAATTAAAGTAAAATAAAAATGGAAGATGCTTATGTTAATTATTAAAAACACAAAGAACCTTCTTAAATATTCAATATGCTTACTGATATTGATAGCATTTTCTTCAAACACAATTGCTCAGAAAAAACCTGTTAAATTTAATAGGCTCACATCCAGCAATGGCTTATCTCAAAATAGAGTAAGTTCAATAGTGCAGGACCACGATGGATTTATCTGGATTGGTACTGAAGATGGTTTGAACAAATACGATGGATATAATTTCGAAATATTTAAAAGAAATCCTGGTGATAGTCTCTCATTAAACGATAATCAGGCGCTTGCAATGCATGTTGCTAAAGATGGAACGCTTTGGGTTGGTGGTTCCTTAACAGGATTAAGTAAGTACAATTCTGCAACCAAAACGTTTAAGAGGTATAATAGTGATCATTCAAATCCAAACTCTTTAGCTGAGGATATAATCATTTCTTTTAGTGAAGACGAAAAAGGCAATCTATGGATTGTGACACAGAATAGAGGTTTTGATTATATGATAGTCAATGAAGGAAAATTCATCCACATGGCAAACATGCTTCCACCGGATTATAATATTCCTGAAGATCAAATCTTTTTTATTCACCAAGACAAACAAAATAATTTATGGGTTGGTGCTGCAGGAAAGATTCATTATTTCAAAATCAATTATAGTGAAACCGGAGTTCCAAAGCTGCAGCCTGTAAGAATAGAAAACCAAATTGTTGAAACAGCCGCACTTTCAATAGAGGAAGGTACTGATGGAATTATTTGGATCGGAACTGCTGGAGAAGGGCTTTTAAGATTTGATTATAAATCTAAACTTCTAAAAAAGTTTGAGTCCGTAGAGAACTCTTCAATTCTAAAATCTCTGATCATTTTATCTGTGGAAGCCGATGAAACAGGAAATCTTTGGATAGGTGGAATTCCTATTGAGGATAATTCTGATTCAGAAACAGGAACATCTCCAGGTTTATTAAGGCTGAATATTCAATCCAGAGAAGTTGAGAAGTTTTTGGCTGTTCCACGAGATGAAAAAAGTCTTAGTAGTAACCAAATATTGTCTTTATTTATTGATAAGACTGGCGTGCTATGGGTTGGAACTTTTCTTTCGGGACTTAATGTGTATGATAAATCTGTAATTAAATTTTCTTTAGTTACCACAGGTCAAGAAGAATTCAATAAAATTAAAGGGCCAATAAGAGGATTTTATATTGATGAGAACAAATATTTATGGGTAGCCTCTCAGGGTGGTGGTTTAATTTCTTACGATAGAAGTAAAGAAAAGTTTGAGTTTTTTACTCACAGCGAAAAAATTCCTTCAACTATAAGCACTGATCTCGTTCAAAACATTTATGATGATGGACAATACATGTGGATTGGAACCCAGGAGGGATTAAACAGATTTGATAAAAAATCAAAAACATTTAAAAGATTTTACATAGATCCCTCAAATCCAGGATTAAATGTTAATGGAATTAATTATAACATCATCGAAATAAAGAGAATGCCCGGTTATCTATGGTTTGGAACAAACGGCAGCGGGTTGGTTCGATTTGATAAAGAGAAAGAAACATTTAAAAAGTATACATATGATCCGGAAGATGCAACCAGTTTAAACAGCAGAGCTAATTTTGTAAGAACTGTTTGGTATTCAAAATCCCGACCTGATGAGCTGTGGACAGGGACCACAAATGGAATTAATATTCTGAACCTGAAGACAGAGACATTTAGATATTATAATTATGATCCAAAAGATTCTACCAGTTTAAGTCATCCAAATGTTATGAATTTTTATGAAGATAAAAATGGTTATATCTGGGTTGCTACTTATGGCGGTGGACTAAATCGATTCGATCCGAAAACAGAAAAGTTTTTACGATTTACTCAGGAGAATAGTGACCTTCCAAACAACGGAGTTTATGGATGCTTACCAGATGAAAATGGTAATCTCTGGATTTCAACTAATAATGGTATCACTAAATTTAATCCTAATACGTTTCAGTTCAGAAATTACTCTGTAGATGATGGATTACAAAGTGAAGAATTTAATGGTGGCTCTTACTATAAAGCTCCTGATGGCGAAATGTTTTTTGGTGGAATTAAAGGATTTAATTCTTTCTATCCTTCCGAAGTTACAGACAATAAATTTATTCCAAATATCGTTATTACAGATATAAAAATATTTAATGAATCTGTTTCGGTTGGAGAAGATTCTCCGCTTAAAAAACAAGTTTCAAAAACTGATGAAATAGTTTTATCCCATTGGCAAAATGATATTTCATTCGAATATGTCGCGCTGCATTATTCAAATCCTTCAAAGAATAAATATGCTTTTAAACTTGAAAATTATGAAGATGATTGGCGTTACGTGGGGAATATAAGAATTGCAACATATACTAATCTTGATCCTGGCGAATATGTTTTCAGAGTTAAGGGCTCCAACAATGATGGGTTGTGGAATGAAGAAGGAAAATCAATAAGACTTATAATTAAGCCGCCGTGGTGGAAAACAAACTGGGCTTATGCCGCATATTTAGTACTGTTTCTGGCAGGCGGTTTTTCATTCGATAGATATCAGAGAGCCAGAATAAAAAGTATTGAACAAAGAAAAACACAATTAACATTACTTCAGGCTGAAAACCAACGCAAATCAAAAGAGTTGGAAGAGGCTCGTCAGCTACAACTATCAATGCTTCCCAAATCACTTCCTCAACTGCCGCATCTTGATATTGCAGTGTATATGAAAACAGCAACAGAAGTTGGTGGCGACTATTATGATTTTCACGTTGGTATGGATGGTACTTTAACAGTTGTTATTGGTGATGCAACAGGACACGGAATGAGAGCAGGAACTATGGTAACAACTACAAAAAGTTTGTTTAGTTCGCATGCATCAAATCCGGATATACTTTTTACGTTTCAGGAAATTACACGATGCATAAAAACTATGAATATGCATATGCTTTCAATGTGTCTTTCAATTTTAAAGATTCAGGGAAACAAGATGCAGATTTCAGCAGCAGGTATGCCTCCTGCATTATTATATCGGAGCCAAACAAAATCGGTTGAAGAGATAGTACTAAAAGGAATGCCGCTTGGTGCTTACCAGGATTTCCCTTATGAATTAAGAGAAACTGAAGTTAATCCGGGCGATACCATATTATTACTCAGTGATGGACTTCCGGAATTATTCAATAAGGAAAAAGAAATGTTTGGTTATGAAAGAGTGATGGATATTTATAAAAACTCTGCTAGTAAAAATCCCGAAGAGATAATTGAAGAACTTAAGAATGAAGGAAACCGCTGGACAAACAATGAACCTCCTGATGATGATATAACTTTTGTTGTGATAAAAGTTAAATAGAATTTTTTAATAGCCCCGACTTTTAAGTCGGGGTTAGATAAATCCTAAAAGAAATCCGGGCTTCAGCCCAAACAAAGAGTTAAATTGGACTAAAGTCCATTATTCTATTATTATTATTCACCACGCTCTAAAGAGCGTGGCTATTATGGAAATAAAAACATTTACGCAACAGACCCTAAAGATCAGGGCAATTAAAAATTTTATATGTGGAGAGTTTTATGACAAAGTCACTTTTAAAATACGTAATAGTATCTGTTCTATTTGTTTTTTCATCAGCGATATTATCGCAGCAAAAACTAAAAACAGAAGCCAACTCTGATATTGTTGAATACAC
>JBBQSH010000199.1:0-5906 GCA_038214015.1 Ignavibacteriales bacterium
GCAGGATTGGTTTTCAGGGCTGAAGAGTACATGTACAGCAGCACTGCTGATTATGCCGGTGAAAGCGGTTTATTGAACGATGTCATAATAATTAAGTAAGGCAGAGGAAAACCACGCGATACAATCGCGCGGGAGCGTGGGAAGTGCATTACTTTCTCTTTCCCTAAACAAAGCATCGGCTTTTATATGAAAATTACACGAATTCCAGTATAATCTACTCAAAAAAAAGTGATGTAATTTAATGTCTATCCCCTCCAAGTATAATATTGTCTTTTAATATTTCAAAGGAATACCATTTCTGATTATTGAGATTTCTACTGAGATAGATTTCGTTAGTATTATTTCCGATATATATATCAATATCAGTAGTATTGCTATACAAATATCCATCATCGCCATAAGCTCGTAATTGTATCTTCGCAGAATCATTCTTGAACCCAAAGTAATCAAATGAAAGATATCCTGTGATATAATTAAATGATGTACTCGTAATTAAGAATGATTGTCTTACTTCAATCAAATTTTTAAGGTCTTCAAGATTTTTTTCAGATTTTTGATATCTCACCTCAAATGCCTGAGTCTTGTATTCAAGATTTGCAATTTTTATATCCTTACTAGATAAGGAATCCTTCTGTTCTATAATATTCTTATTGGCCTTTTGCAACGCTGATTTTGTGCTGTTTAGATTGTCATTCAAAAAGAACAAGCCAACACCACATCCCAATACAATCAGGAAGAGAATTGCTACAAATCGGAATTGCTTCTTTTGCCTGACTGTTTCCTCATGTTCTATTTTAAGTTTATCATATCGTTTAGCAAGCTCAATCTTCTCATTATTGAGTCGGCTTAACACTCCTTTATAGCTGTTATGTTGGGCGGTGTTGAAATCTTTTGACTTGTAAATATAAGTGAAGCCGTATGTGTGACTCGACTTTATAATTTCTTCCATGTCATCTTCAATCGAGAAATTCTTTACAGAATCTTTTGATACGCTATAGCTGACAGCTGGCAAAGGTTTAGCAAAATTCTTAAGTTGATGGAAACCTGCACGAAACGATTGAGTAAGAAGGTCTATCTCCTCACGATTCATATATAGTCTATCTACATTGGTAATGATACTGCCTTGTTCATTGAAATGTATAAGTTGCCCATTGGTAACAAGGCTCGATATGGTGTTCTCAAAGAGAGAAAACAATCCTTCAAGCTTAGTCAACATTAACCCGTTAATAACAATACAAAATCCAATATATCTTTCCTGTTCTAACTTTCGGATATATCCATAATACATAAGATTACCTTCACGATGTATTGCAATCTGTGTAGCAGATTTTGAATTGGTATAGAAGTTATTGAATTTTCCTACGGTATAGTCATCTGGATACTGAGCGTATCCATTGTTAAATTCTCCAAACAAATAAGAGGTAACATTCATGTTACTTCAACTTAAAATTAATATTCTCATGTTCATTGTCGATTGTGTAAGACGCCACTCGGTTTAGTACTTCATTACCTAAAAGAAGTGGTGCGTTAATATTGGCCGAAACGGTCGCTTTTACATCAGAGCAACGTATTTTTCCGTCGATGATTAATTCTTTGATATTGAACACCATATTTTCAACAATGCTACCATCGGCTATCTGCGATTGTGAATTACCCAGATAGTCATTTCCTGTAAGATATCCTTTTTGATATAAGTAATTTGCCTCAACCACTGAAATCAAAGTACCCGAACAACCAGTATCAAATATCATCTCAAAACCAAACCCATTTACAGACACATTCACATACTTTACTCCTCCTTTTTCTTTAAAAGGAATTGAGATAATATCCGATTCATTGATCAATTGGTTTGATTTTGAAAAAGAATTAACATCAGCTATTGTGTCAGCTTTAAAGCCTCCTGAATCGTAGAAGGCTGGTCGCCCCTTCTTGCCCCCACAAGAAAGCAATATCAGTAACACAAATATTACAATTGGAAGTTTAATCTTCATGACTATCTTACCACATTTATTGGTCTACTTTTAATAACTACATTATTAATGACATAATCAATTTTGCAGGCGCCAGTTTTAATGGGACTAATCGTAGTACTATCGCTATTGAAAATAAAACTGTCTGATTTCCAATTACCACCAATAGCATTTATAATCGAGATATGATATTTTTTATTAACATCCATATTCGGGTTCTGAGTACTAAGCTCCCTGACATCTATCCTCGCATCTGGATATTTCGCAATAATTTCATTTGGATTTGAAATTTCATGGACAACAGAGTTCACTGTAATTTGTTGAGTTAATTGTTTTTCTGTTTCCTCTAACTTATTGCTCAACTGTTCAATCTTTACTTTTGCATTTTTAAGCTCTTCTAAAGAGGTTTCATCAGATGAAGGACTTTTCAATAAACTATATGATACCATCAATAAAAGTATCAGCATGAAAATCAAATCAACCAGCGGATGAAATTTATTCATTTTTTCTAATACCGTTTTTTTGTAATTATTTTCATCTGGATTTACTGCGCCCTTTATTACGGCAACTTCACTCCAAGCAGACAAAGACCGATAAACGTTGGAAAGAACCTGATTGGCATTATCGAGCTCTTGTTTTTTTGAAGATAAATCTTGCTTAGATCTTTCGTAATTCTTTAGTTCTTCTTTGTTTTTTTTTAGTTCATTCTCCAAATTGGATACACTACTTTTTTCATTCTCCAATTGTTTTTTAAGACCAGTGATTGTCTTGTCGGCAGAGGCATACTCTCTCTTAATAGTTTCTATAGCTTTCTCCGTTCCTTCACTTGCTACTTTTATCTTTTGCGTTGCTTCATTCTGTACAACTGAAATTTGTTGTTGTGACTGATGCTTAATACTTTCAATCTCCTCATTTTTTCTTTTAGTTAGTTCTGCAACTTGATTTGTAGGATGCAAAGGCGAAACAGATACATTTCCTGTCTTCTTCACATAGCCAAGTAGATTATTACACTCCAATAAATTAACAGTTGAAGCTTCAGATTTAGCATTAGCTATAAAGCCATTCAAACTAACGAAATCAGAGTCAACAGAGAATGAACCAAGGTAATCTACAACCACTTTCTCGAGATTTTGTAATTGCGTATTTACCTGATCGAAGTCTTGTACAATGAACTTGGTTGCAGAAATATCATTTTTAAGGATTGTGCCAAGAACATACTTGTGGTAAGCTGCATCCAAAATATTATACATATTGAAAATGTCAGTATAATACTCGTTACTCCTTACGGTCAGAGCAAAATATGACCCCGTACGATTATCCTTGTCAAGGATGTTTCCTTTTCTATAATAGGTATAGTAGGAATTAATATTTCCTCCAGCTTGAATGATATCAATAAGAAGTTGAACTTCCACATTGGCCCTACGCCCATAGAAACTCTCAATAAAAATACGGTCGTCTTCTTGTGGTCCCCAAATTTTTTGACCATTGGGAACTCCGTGTACGAATAAATTTAAATTTAATCCCATGTCAAATTATCCATAGATTTTTTTCATTAAAGTATTCCAAAGATTTACGCAATATTCTCGTGGTCCTTCCTGATAAGTAATCCCGTTAATAGCGTTTGTGTAGCTTCCTGTTTGAAATGGCATAAAGTTGCAATTGTACTTTTTCCATAGTTTGGTGATAGGATTCTGATTCAGAAATGGAATAAAGATGTTAGGATACAAGTTTTGTATTTCTTTGATTGCCTCCGAAACATTAATATTACCAACGTGTCTCACAAAATTCGTCTTGTCAATCTTATTAAATACAAACACAACCTTGTCTTTTGATCTCATTTTTGTCTTTAAAAACGTGATTTTGCTAACATAGTTTTTGCGATCCGTCTGATTTAGCCAATCTGGTTCAACCATAATTGTCCAGATTTTACGGCTATGGCTGTTAATGATTGTATTGACATAGTTTGGAAATTGTGCATTAGGATCTGCTGGATTGAAATAGAACTCGCCTGGTGCTTCGAGTATCTGACATAAACGTCGTCCATTTTTTATGACTTCGACAAGCATAAAACTTATTCGATCATTACCCGATGCTGCATTATCGTCATTAATCATTGTGTCGAAGTTCGCACAGATATCTGCATAATTTTTATCAGATGCAGGGCGAAAGGTTCGAATTGGAGCTATTGTATATCCTTCATTTTGTAGGTAACGTGTCAGTCGAACAAGTGTCATTGTCTTACCGCATGCAGGAGGTCCAAACAATACAATGAGTGGAGCAACAGGGTCAGAGATGGTGACACTAATACTATTAGGGTCGTTCATCTCGAGAGCACTGAGTCCTTGAATATTACTACTAGGCTGAATACCATTTACAGGTTTTGTTTCCGAAATCGGAGTAGAAATATTTTCTACTGGTGTTACTTCAGGTGTATACTCTTTTATAAGAGGAGTATCAATTTTATTAATTTCTACAGGCATATTGTCTTACTATTAATTGGTTTAAATTTTGTCTATTTTTATTGTTGTTTTTTGAATGCTATATCAAAAAAGATGAAAGCCGCCAAATCTACCAAGATAGAAATCAGCACCCAAAAGAAGAACCCATGCCCCGCATAATCTCCTTTCAAAAAGTCATCCCAAACATCGAAAACGCTTGTCATACGCTTAACCTTTGTTACAGGATTAGGGGCGGTATAAGTAGCCTCATCGTTGCTATTTTTAAAGTCAACAAATTGAGGGTAATTTTTTATCGTGGAGTAACCAGCATTAAGTTTATCGCAGATTAATTTTATATCATCGGCATCATCTAGGTCAAGTTTTTTATTCTCAATATATTCCTTCGTAAGTTCTAAATTCTTCCAATCTTTCTCTGCTTGCTTCATGTAATTGTTATTAGAAGGTGTCATTTCTTTCACTAAAATAAGAAGACGATTCTCAAGCAAAATGTAGATTTTATTACGATAAGCATTATAAAGCCTATCCCGATCCTGTATGGAAGCGCCTCTTGATGACAAAGGTTCAATTTTTGCAACACCCAAAAGTTCCGCAAAATCCTTCATTATTTGTTTCGATTTAGGACCAATACCAGGATTTGCTTCGTTTTCAATTTCAGCCTTTAGTTCTCCAAGTTTTGAATCAACCTTATTCCTCAATTCTAGACTCTTAGCCTGTATCTTTGTTTCATTTATCTCATTATTTTTGATCTGTGCTAAATAAGTTTGCGTTGTCGCAATATCACTCGTTACTTTATCATTAATAACATTGCGAAAGAAAAATGTATGGGTATTAGTTGGCATACTACAGATCAACCAAAATATAAGGGTAATCAAAATTCCACCAATAAGCCGTAGTCCCCTTTTCTCCATATATACATCCTGATTGAAACTGTCTACGATCATCTTTGTACCCAATGAGGCTATTACAAAGAACCCGACAGTGATAACCCAGCACAAGACTAAAGGTAAACTGGAAAGCAGTAAGTGTAAAGACTCTGCAGTTGCCCAGCAACTGACTGTAGCGAATGCTAGAAATGCTACAATAGAAAAGATTTTAATAAAGTTAGGTTGTCCCATAATTGATTTTTTATTTAGTTAGTGTTTGTTATGTATCCAACAGTCCTTAAGCCCTGTTCTGCAAATATATGATTATTTTAAATTATATGTTTACCTATTTATCTACTTTTTCGGCTCTCGTTATAGGTTTTCATGTGAAGTTTTTTTTTGTTTATATTTTTTCTTCAAATCAAATCGATTTCTAAAAATTAATTTCATAGGTGCCGCACATACACTGACGCATAACGTCTTAGCGTTGTATTAAATGTTTCCCTAAAGTAAAGTTAATATAATGAGATAAACAAGTTGTTAAGCAGATATTTAATTTGAAACTAGGGGGAAATATTTAATACAACCGAGTTGAACGGGACCCAACTCTATGG
>JBBQSH010000200.1:0-5864 GCA_038214015.1 Ignavibacteriales bacterium
GTTAATATGCAGTTTTCTCCGAAGCGTATCATTGATTGATACTAATTAAGTTTAATTGACTTACAGTTATGTAAAGGTTAATTTTAAATCAACAATTTTGTCGAAGGGAGTTCTTGTGTTTGATTTCCAATCCAAGTTCAAGAGACAGATAGAAATTCTGGGAATCTGTCTTTCAGATCAAACTCAGAAACCTCTCATAACATTCGATCTTGCCGAATACTTCCAGGTAGAAGAACTTACTATAAAAAGAGACTTACAAGATCTAAGATCTTATGGCATTGATATACATTCTCATAAAAAAAATGGTGTGTGTCTTGAAGGAAATCTTCCAAAGGAAAAGCTTGTTGATATAATACTTCACTATGTTGGTCTTAATCATAACGACTACGCATTAGACAGATCAACATCACTTCTGGTTGAGAAAAAAGGAATTGATGCATTAAGCAATCTGGTGTTATTACAACTTTGTATCGATAACTCTGAAATTGCAAAGATTGATTACAATAAAATGGGAACCAAGATTGATAAAGATAAAGTGATTGAGCCTTTACTGATTTTTCAGAATGAAGGAAGCTGGAGATTGCTTGCAGGATCAAGCGGCATAATGAAGCAGTACATCTTTGATAAAATTGTAAAAGTAAAATCAACTGGAAAAAGATTTGATAAAGGTGAATACAAATTTTCTGATTTGTTTAAGCATTCCTGGAAGAGCTGGCTCGGTGATGAAAAACATAAAATAAAATTATGGTTATCACCATTCTGGGCTGATAGAGTAAATCCCAGAATGCTCGTTGCTGATCAGAAAATAACAAAGAATGAAGATGACTCTGTAATATTTGAATGTACTGTGAACTCTCTAAGTGAAATTGCAGGATGGATTGTTAGTCGTGGAGAAGGGGTAAAAGTTATTGAACCTGAAGAACTAAAAAATGTAGTTATCCAATTAGCTGAAGGTACGCTAAATAATTATGAAATGGATAGATAAAAATGAAGTACAAACTGAAGTAATATTGAAGTAACTTTTGAGAAATATTGGGTCATAATTGGCCATTTTTGTCAAAATACTGAAAATAAAAAAGCCCCATTTATTTCGATTTGGGGCATTTTTGAGCTGGCTATCGGATTCGAACCGGCGACCTGCTGATTACAAATCAGCTGCTCTACCAACTGAGCTAAGCCAGCATATTTTCAATATTCTTCTTTATTTTCCCCGCAACCTTCCCGATCCAATCGGGATGCTCTACCAACTGAGCTAAGCCAGCATTTTCGGAGAGCAAAATTAACATTTTTCAGTTATCCAAACAAGATTCTTTTGATTATTCTTTAAAATTATTCTGCAACCAGAATTGTTAAATCCTCAACCAAAAAAAGTTCACAGGAACCTCCTGCAGTATCATCTCTTCTCAATGAACTTCTCCAATGCCATCCATCATCCATTGTTACCTCAACTAAATATCCCTGCATTTCAATCAAGCTGCCCTTATAGACTTCATTTAACTTATCCTCAATTAAATCGTCTTTGGGAATTATATGAACGTTAGCACTATTTAGTAAAATTTCCCTATTTGGGAGTGGATATGTTTCTGTTTTCCAATGATACCATCTGTTGCTCTGAGAGACTTCAATTTTATCAATTATAGCCTGATCAGACATAGGACCCCAGCCGAGTGCAAAATCAACCGGAGATATTTTACTTTCTCTACCAATAGAAAAATTATTTCTACTTAGAACTCTTGCCTTGATTTTATATTCAGCAAGAGTTTTGAGATTAAATTCATCTTGCTGCCATTCTTTATTTGAAACAAGATTTTGCTGTATAGGTTTATCTGGTGCTGTTTGTCCGGCAGGATAACTAATTACTTTTTCAGGCCAGAAGAAATATGCCACTACAACAACTAATATTAACGATGTAAAAATAATTTTTTTCATTTGTCAAGTTTAATTTTTAGTAGAAAGTGCTTCAAAATCTTCATTGGTTGAATAGACCTTAAACTGCACCATCTTTTGCCGATTTTTTTTGATCAGTTCAAAAACCAAACCTTCATATTCATATTTTTCGGATGGATTAAGGATTTTTCCCGTCTTCTCAGCAATAAATCCAGCAACAGTGTTATAATCATCAGATTCAGGAAGTCTATAACTAAAAGCTTCGTTGAACTCATCAATATTCATAGAACCAAGTACATAATACTTACCATCAGGCAGTTTACTATAATACTGAATCTCACTTCTTGTTTTGTCTTTTATCTCACCAACAATTTCCTCCAAAATATCTTCCATAGTTATAACACCTTCTGTTCCACCATACTCATCCGTTACGATTGCAATACGTTCACCTTGCTTCTGCATATCTTTTAAAATTTCTGAAATAAGTTTTGTCTCAGGAACAAAGTATGCGGGACGAAGAAGACTTTTTAATGAATATTTTTGATTTTCAATTATTGATCTCATTACATCCTTAGTATGGAGTATGCCGATTATGTTATCAAGTGAATTTTCATACACAGGAACTAATGTGTGACCCGTCTTTATTATTGAAGAAATATTTTTCTCATCTTCTTCAATAAGATTTATCGCTATCATTTCTGTTCTGGGAATCATTACTTCATCCGCTTTCAGATCATTAAACTCAAAAATATTTTCGATTATTTCCTGATCTGCTTCATCAATTGTTCCTGATTTAACACCATCAGAAATTATATCAAGTATTTCATCCTCCGATGGACGTTCCTGTGAAAAATTTATTTTTTCCTTAAATGGCAATAAGATAAGATTGCTGAATGCCGTAATTGCACCAGTAACAAATTTCAAAGTTGATGAGAGTAACAATATTATTTTTATTGATCGCTTGCCTATAAAATCGGAGTACCTGTATGCTATTGCTTTTGGAACGAGCACATTGAAAACTAAAATGATTATTGTTACAAGCACAGTCGTAACAAATACTAATATTCCAATTGAATAAATCGATGGCAAATCTATTGCAGATATTAATTGAAGATATATCCAGCTTGAAAACAAAAAATATCCAATGATTGAGATAAGAACTGTTAAAAAAGTAAATGCCAGATGTATACTGCTATAAACTTGCTCTTGATTTTCATTAAGTCTTTCAAAATACTGTACGTGCTTATCATTGTTTTCTTTGAGCTCATCTATTTTAGTTTCTCCAAATGCGGCTAAAGCTATTTCCGCAGCGGCAAGTAAAAAGTTTAAAAACAAAATCACAACAAAAACGAGCAAAAGTTCCATTAAGTTTTAAATACCCTTTTATTGTTAATATCTAACACAAAAATAACATCGTTATGCTTAATTTACATTACTTAATTTTTAATATTATGTTATTATGAGTTCGCAAATATTAATACCTTTTTGAGATGAGACCAAAGCAAATAAAAATAGTGGATAAAGATAAGCTATCTTTAACCTGGAATGATGAAACTTCCACCGTATTTTCACTAAAATATTTACGTGATGAATGTCCTTGTGCTGGATGTAAAGGTGAAACTATTTTATTTAAAACTTTTCGTCCACCAAAACCGGCTATCCTCTCTCCGGAAATGTATAAGATTAAAAGCATAGATGTTGTTGGTGATTATGCGATTCAGATCGGCTGGAAAGATGGGCACAATACGGGTATTTATTCATGGGAGTATCTTAAAACTCTTGAGAATGGCCAAAATAACAGCACACAGCAGCAATATGACAAGCTAATATGATTTCTAAAAATGAATTAAAATATTTCTCTTCCCTCTTGATTAAAAAATTCCGCCAACAGGAAGAAAAATTTATTGTGGAAGGATTAAAAACTGTTGAAGAAGGATTGAACAGTAGCTATAAATGCGAAGCAGTTTTTGTTACACCTGCATTTATAGATTCCTTCCCTGATGTGATTGCTATTCTTAATAAAAAATCAGATAGAGTACTGGAATTAAAGTCCGTTGATTTTCAAAAAATATCCGATACAAAATCTCCGCAAGGAATTGCGGCAGTATTTAACAAGAATTATCCTAAAAAAAATCTTAATGATTTAAAAGATAAACTTATTGTTCTAATTGATAACATTTCTGATCCCGGTAATCTTGGAACAATAATAAGGACTTGTGATTGGTTTGGTGTGTACAACATTCTAATCACGGATCAGTCAGTTGAATATCTAAATCCAAAAGTTATTCGAGCTACAATGGGATCACTTTTTCATCTTAATATATATGATGAGATTTATGAGAATGATTTAGCTAATCTTAAAAGCAATGGATATCAAATAATCTGTGCCGATATAAAAGGAAAGAATATTTTTACGTACAAGACAAATAAAAAAACTCTGATTACATTTTCTAATGAATCAATCGGGCCTTCTGAAATGATTAAAAGTCTTGCTGATGATTTTATCACAATTCCCGGTAAAGGCCGAGCTGAGTCTTTAAATGTTTCTTCAGCTGCATCGATAGTAATTGCAAGACTGGCAAATGAGTCATAATCACACTCACAACCACAATATTACTTCTAAGAATTTCAGGACAGTTTTCTTCCTCAATTTTGGATTTACACTTTTTGAAATTGTAGGGGGCATTCTCACCAACAGCATAGCAATTATTTCTGATGCGCTGCACGATTTTGGCGATTCAATTTCGATCGGACTGGCATGGTTTCTTGAAAAATATTCACATAAAAAAAGTGATAACAAATACACTTATGGTTATGGCAGATTTTCTTTACTCGGGGCTTTGATTAATGCAATGGTTTTAATAATAGGTTCAACATTTGTTTTAGCAAATGCTATTCCAAGAATCATAGAACCACAAGCAACCAACGCAGAGGGTATGATAATCTTTGCAATTATTGGTGTTATTGTAAATGGTGCTGCAGTTTTTAAGTTAAAGAATGAAGAATCAATGAACGCACGAGTTATGATGCTTCATTTACTTGAAGATGTGCTTGGATGGATAGCAATTCTTGCTGTTGCAATCGCATTGCTTTTCTGGCAGACTTACATCCTTGATGCAATACTTTCAATAGTGATTACGCTTTATATACTTTACAATGTTACTGTTAACTTGAAAAAAACGATTGCACTTTTTCTCCAGGCAACACCAGATAACGTACAGATAGGAATTATTGATGAGAAACTAAAAAGCATCGATAAAGTTATTTCATCACATCACACGCACGTTTGGTCTTTAGATGGTGCTAATCATATTCTTACAACACATTTAATTGTGGATAAGTTTACAACTCGAGATGAAATTGTAAGGATAAAATCCAAGTGCAAGCAATTATTTGAAGATCTTAAGATGACGCATTTTACTATTGAGATTGAACTTGAAGACGAAGTGTGTTTGATGAAGGATGATCACGAACACTAAAATCTTTTAATCTTTATATGGATCAAAAATATCTGTGCCAGCCATTGCAACACCGATTGGATGCAGCCTGAGAAGCACTTTAATTGTGTTGCCCATATAGCTTAAAACTTCATTAAGATTTTTATAACATTCCGGAGCCTCATCCGCACCGGAGCCACGTAACTCAATTCCCTTAGCTCTTACAACTTGTTTAACTTTTTCAAAATTTACTTTCCCCCTGCCAACGGTTACTGGTTTTTTGATACCATCTCTATCTTTTATCCATTTTTTCTTTCCAGCGGCTTCGTTACGGGACATTGTTCTGCCTGCACCGTGTACCGTAGAGTACAATGCTTCTTTTGATAATTGTGAATCAACACCTTCAACAATAACTGAATCATCCATCATATTTGCACCGATGAAACCTAGTTGATTTGGAAATGCAGGAGTGCATCCTTTGCGCACTACCCAATACTTTTCACCATAGTGTTCTTCTCTCCAAGCAAAGTTATGATGATT
>JBBQSH010000201.1:0-5721 GCA_038214015.1 Ignavibacteriales bacterium
AAATCCACATCAAGTTTCTTTTTTAATGTTTCCTTTACATCAATTTCTGTTAAGATGCCGAAGCCCTCACTCTTTAAAGCTTCAGTTACTTTTTCAATTGCTTCTTCGAATCCCAAATCTATTTTTTTTGAAAAATAGTAAGACATGGTTATTCTCCTATCAATTTAATCGAGTTTAAAAATTATGTTAAATCTTTCTTCATTCTTTCGAATTCTTCTTTAGAAATATCTCCTTTCGCATAACGCTTTTTCAACAAATCTAAAGAAGATTCACCTGTGCTAATATTTCGAGTATTTTGTTTCTGATTAGTGAATCTAATTATTAAAAATACAATTAAGGCGATTATTGCAACCCAGAATATCCAGCCGTACCACATTCCTCCGCCCATCCAATTATGAAACATACTATTTCTCCTTTCTTCAAAATAAAAAAAGATGGGTTGCACCATCTTTTACTTGCAGCAATCTTTGTCTTTACTACCATTATTGAATTTTTTATAAAAAATGAATCCAACTAAAAACAGAATCAATATTAATATTAAAACTTGCATTGAAACTTCATTCATTATTAGGTAGATGGGATTATTTATCCCATCCACTTATAATTAGTTTACCTTTATTTTTTCCGATTCATCATATTATTATTCATCATTCCTTTTTCATTCATCATATTCTGCAAACGGCCCCACATCTGCGGATAATTATTCATCATGTGGTACATACTGTCGGTTACTGCTGAATCCTGATTGGCAGCAGAAAACATACTGTTCATCATCATATTACGAGTATTATTATTATCCATCATCCAACTGGTCATATTATTCATTGCTCCAGGATTTTCAGCCATATGATTCATAAAATTCTGCATCATTTCCGGATTGTTAATAATTGTTTTTATAACTTCGTCCTGGGTTTCCTTGTTTTTAAGATTCATGTCAACCTTATCTTGTGCACATGAAAAGGATAAAACACCTAATAGCAAAACTGCAGGAATTAAAATTTTTACTTTCATTTTTTTTCTCCTATTTATTTCGATGTTATTTAAATGGTATTATATTTAATAACGATATACTGCTGCAAGACCGGTTTTAACAGACATCATTTCTGCCGGAATGATCATAACCTGTCCACCCATTGCGGTTACTAATTCGCCTATATCGTCAAGCAGGTCGTCTAAAATTGGTTGTGTTGAATCTGTTTGTTTAAAAGTACCGGTATTTTTATTTCTTAGTCTCTTTGCAATTACCCGGTTTGCCTCTATAAGAAGTATTTCTACTCTTCCGGCTTCGGCTGCTTCGGCTACTTCCTTAATGTTATCACTGCCTAAATTATTTGCCTTTGCTTGCTCAAATTTATCAGTCAGACTTTTTAGATTTAGTAAATAGTCCGGTTCAATAACTTCCCATGCCATTTTTGTAAGTTTATCTACTGAAATAGATTCAGGGTTTACTGAAATGTTATTGGGCAGCAAAAACGGATTTTTGCTGACTTTATGAAAAAGATTTTGATGTTCCGGCAGAGCGGCTAGTATAAGAGGGAAACCGGTAGGTTTAGAATAGTTTTCGTAAATTGCGCTTGCAATGAGCCGAAAAAAATTCTCAGCATCTTTGCCTACTTCATCTTTTTTGCCGCCATGACCGTGATGCATTTCTGAACTTTCTCCTCCTACTCCGCCATAAGACGCAACAGTCGAATGATTTTCGGTTAATTCAGCTCCAAGTGCTTCAGTTATGGTTTTGGGAATATCAGGAAGGAGTTTTACCTCAGCAAGTGAACGGCGGTTACCTTCAAATAGCTGAATACCAGAAAGACTTAAACACAAAACGTTGTATCGATCTCCCGATTGCAAATATTGTCGGAGAGGTTTTGTATGAAAACTATCATCCACAATTACCAATTCTTCAACAGGTACATGTAAACCTATTACCTTAAAAAGCCCAGCCGTACTAAAAACAGCCAGTCCAGCTAATGTATAATTCCAGGTTTGATTGTTATTACTAAGAGTTTCAAAAGGCTCAAGAAATTTCTTCACTTCTATGGCCGAATATTGCTGCAATAGAGATTCTTCAAGTTGTTTGACTAGATTTGTATACCTAATAGGATCCTGCAGGTTTTCAGGATGACTACTATGAGTGGGCATATACATTGAAAGACATGGAGAACGGTTGACAGACAAGAGTTCCTGAATCAATTCTCTGGTGAGTAATTCCATAATATTTTTTCCTTTTTTTAAGTTCGGGAACCAATTACCGGTTTCTAAAATTATTAAGTTTCCTTTCGATGCAAAGAATTATCAAACTCTTTTCGTTTATAAAAATTTTCATCCATAATTGTTATATCAATTGAATCATCGCCAATATATTGGCGGAACAAAACTAATTCGTAATCACGATCGATAGCGGCTCCACTATTGACCCGCCTTACTTTGGCAAAGGTATTATAGTCTATTTGGTTTGTGAGCACCTTCTTTTGTTCTTTATTTAAACTCACCATTCCTATTGGTACAATAAGGTGGTCATCGCCATCCTTGTTTATAAATCCATGCACACCATCGCTTGCAGGAACTTGGTAAGTGTTGTAACCAGCTTCTATCAAAGATTTATTTACCTCAACATCAAGATAAACAACACGTTCAGCTTGTTTATTAACCAGTAAATTAGTCACTTTTCCAACTGTGCGATTCTCGGCATCTATAACATCCCAACCCCTTACATCATAATAATCGGCTGCTACTTTGTAATCGGAAAGCTCTTCTAAATAATACAGGTTCTTCTTATCGTCAGACATAATTTGTATTCCTTTTAAAATTATTTAATTCATTTTTTGGAGCAGGTCTGCAGCTTTACTAAAGAAAGCCTTAACTTCTTCTTTCTGATCAAGCGTAAGTATGTGGGGATTAATTGCTTCTGATGCATTTCTTAATTCCGTAACCTCATTAGTTAATCCCGGATATTTAGCCTTCTGGATGTTTTGCAATACATTGGTTAAAACATCATCCGCTTTTCTAATGTTGTCTGCATGAGTAGTTCCAAACGGATCATTATTAATCATTTCTGCATATTCTTTTACTTTATCCAAATCTGCCTGAACATCATAGCCAACTTCACCTGCAATAGCATCTGTAGCTTCGATCAATTTCAAAAGCGCTTCATTTGTATATGCATGGTCCAGCTTCATACTATTTTTGCCGGTTTCCACAAAATTTACATAAGCAGCAACGGTACTGTTATTTTCCTTAACATTTATGAGGTTTGTTTCATTAGCACCTATAAATTCGGATGACTTGGGAACTTCAGTAGTTGCATCATTGTAATCTTGAAATACCAGGAAATAAATAAGTACAGCAATTACGCCGAGACCCAATAATATCCACGGCCACACCAGTTTTTTCTTTTCAATTTTAATCTCTGTCATAATAAACTCCTTAGTAGGTTAATATTTTTTTTGTAATGGGAAAGAACAACCGGTCATAAATATTAGCGCCGGACAAGTTGAAAGGTGGAGATTTATTAATTCATCGAGCACGCTATTTTCTACTTCACCTTCAAGGGAAAGCATTCCAAATTATTTCAACCCACGGCGGGCTGCTTGAATCTCCACGCACAGTAACGGAAGTCTTAATAACTCCCGGAGAAAGATTAGATATTGCAGCCGGCCCTTTTGATGATGGTGAAACATTCCTAATCGAGTCGCTGCCTTATAACAGGATGACTTCCAAAAAGCCTAAACAAGAAACCTTTGCTGAAGTTAAAGTCGGACCAGCCGCTCAATCAATAGCTACAATACCTTCTCACTTAAGACATATTGAACCATTAGCTGCTCAAGATGCCGAAGTGAACAGAAAAACCAAGTTTTCCGTAGAACCAAGCTTAAAAAACGGCTTTAAGTGCATTTCCAACACTATCCACATTATTATTAAAATCTTGTTTAAATTTTTCCCAATTATCTTTTCCTTCAAATTTATAATCATTTAATTTTTTCCGTAATTGGATATTTTTTTGTTCTAACGTAAGTACTTCATTTTCATATTTAGCTTTGAATTTTTTACTCGTCGTTTTCATCGCCGTTTTGAAATCATCAATTTTTTTCTGGTTAGCGTCAATTTTTAATTCAGCATCGCTTTTGAATTGCTGCCATTCCTTCTGGTATTGAGCCTGTGCATCTGCCATATCCTGATTTGCCTGTTTAACTTCTTCTTTTGCATTTTCACGGTTACTATCACAACCGGTTAATAGTGATCCTGCAATAAGAAGGATAGCTGCTAAGATGAAATGTTTGTTTTTCATAATTCTCCTTTTAGGTTTATTTAAAATATTTATTTGTTTTGTTTCGATTTACCGAAACTCTTATCGAACATTTAATTTAATAGATTCTTAAATACTGTAATATGATATGAAGAAATTTTGGATTGTTCAATCAACCAAAGGGATGAAAAAGGGACTACCTCTTTTGGAGCAATCTTCCAAACTCCCTCTATAGTTTTAAAGCAATTAAATTGTTTATTATAAACTATGCCGAACCAACTGCCGAATCTTGCATGCAGGCCGAAACCGCAAAGTTTTATATTCAAACTATGCAGCTATGCTTCTGCACTCTTCTGCACACTTACGGCAAGATGCAATGCACGTTTTGCAACACGACATAGCTGGGTGTTTTTCACATTCTTTAGCACAAACGTCACAGGCTGATGCACATTTTTCTGCTGCTTTAACAGCCGCATCGCCTCCGCTTTTACAGGCTTCTATGCATTTGCGACATTCATCAGCACAAGCAATACAATACTTAACGCATTGTTCGTGACCTGCTTTTTTGCATAGTTCTGCACAGGCATCGCAATCTTTTGCGCATTGCTCGCAAGCATTAATGCAACTTTGCAATTTTGCATCATTCATTTTAGTACTCCTTTAAAATCGTTGTGTAAACTGATTTTCAATTCATGCTTTAATGAACTGAAAATCTTTGTTTAGCTCGAAATATTATATCGGATATAACTTCAAAATCAAATAGATCAAAGGGATGAAAAAGGGATTACATCTATTGGATGTAAGTCACGCAACTATTCTGCAAATCCGCTAAATGCCTGCCGCCCCAAAGTCGATACTGATATGTCGGTTCGAATTTCAGCGGATACAGCTTTATTTGATTTACAGTATGTCTCTTCCTTGTTATTTTTATTTTGGAATAACTTACGGAACTCTTTGTTCCATCTGGTTATGAGGCCGCATTGACAAATTCTGAGTTGCTATGTAGATGATCGTGGCCAGCAAAACCATTACAACCGCTACCCAGATTTTCCAGTCGCGATGAGCGCGTTTCCAATATGGAAGGGGCTGACGGTGTGGCTCTTTTGCAAAGTTTGTTTGTTCCGGAGGATGGTTTTTCATGTTTTTGTATTCTTTCGAATTATGTGTTGTGTTTTCCAGTTTAATGTTTTATTCTTTGTAAAACTAGAAAGAAAAATACAGCCGTTCTATCGGGCGAAAGAATGAAAAAGGGATTACATCTTTTGGAGCAATCTCAATTTTAGAAAGAAAATTATTCGTCTAATAATGAAGTAGTATCGATTGCAGTTTTATATGCATCTGAGAGATGTGCGTGTTTTGCTATCTGTACATGCGTATGAAGGGATAATTTTTCAAGAATATTATGGACGTGACTTTTTACAGTGTAAGTTGAAAGATGAAGCTTTTGTGCGATTTCTTTATTAGTAAAACCACCTGCA
>JBBQSH010000202.1:0-5673 GCA_038214015.1 Ignavibacteriales bacterium
ATACCTTCCCAAAATACGTATAAGTACGTATTTACTTTGCTGGTAAAGTTTTTAATTTTAGTGTTGAAATTTTATTAATCATTCTTGGGGAATCAAGATGAGTTATTTAGTTTTAGCTGGTGTTTGGTTCGTTAGTTTTCACCCCTTCCTGCTTTCATCATTGGGAGTAAATCACTTTGCCTATTCATTCACAAAACAATTATTAATATGAAAATGATAATTCAAATTTCTCTTTTGTTAATGTTTCTTTCTATTGGAGGGTGCAGCACAACCGAACTACCAATACCGCCTGAAACAAAACCAATACTAACACTTGAACGTGATGATGTAAGTTGCATTGAAGCCTGGTTACAATTAAAGACTAAAGATTTAGAATTACCCGCAGAACTAACATTAAAACAATATAACCCAAACGGCGATTCCGTTTCTCATATCTTTGTACTAAATACTCAAGACTCTTTGTTCTACATCGATTCTCTTCTGCCAAACCAAAGTTATTCTTTCCAGGTATCCAGCATCAAGCATCAAGTATCCAGTATCAAGCAACCAGTTACAACAATGGACACAACCAGCCACGACTTTACTTTCCAGAGCTGGACGTTTGGCACTATTGGCAGCAGTGTTCTATATGATGTTGCAATAATTGATGAAAATAACATTTGGGCAGTTGGAGAGATAATGATTGCAGACACAAGCCAGAACGGTTACACAACTTATAATGCCGTGCATTGGGATGGAAGTGAGTGGGAATTAAAACGAATACCGTTTACTTATAATGGTCAAACATTTTATTCAGCAATAAAAGCAATATTGGCATTTAATGAAAATGATATTTGGTTTGGCATTGCAAGTTTAATACACTGGGATGGACATACATATCAATCTATTTCTACTCAAGGAATTTTCCCCGCCTCAATAAATAAGATGTGGGGTACCTCTAGTAACAATTTTTATATAGTGGGCACTAACGGGCAAATTGCCCACTACAACGGCACCAACTGGCAGCGAATTGAAAGTGGAACAACTTTAAACATAAATGATATCTGGGGTGACTTTAATGATAAAACTCAGGTGTGGGAAGTATTGGCTGTGGCTTCGAATAAATTTTTTAATGACGGTTCTAAAATATTAAAAATAGAAAACGCAACTGTGGCAGAATTAAACCAAACTGGTTTGCCTTGGAGCATTAGTTCAATCTGGTTTGACTCAGGAAAAAAATATTACGTTGGTGGTGATGGACTTTTTACAGTTAATAAAATAAATGAAGATTGGATTAAAGTTGAAAATTTTCCATCATTTTATAAAGATATTTCAAGGGGTACCATGTTAAATAACATAGTGGTTAGTGGTTCAAGTGGATTAGTATCGCATTTTAATGGATACTCTTGGAAACATTATTTAAACAGTGAACTACCGTATTTTACAGGAAGATTTCTTTCAGCCGGGATTAATAATAATATTATTGTTGCTACTGGTTGGCAAGAACAAAAATCAATTGTTCTAATCGGAAAAAGATAAGAAAGGAGTTAAAAGTGGAAAGATCGCCACCTGTAAATAAAAACTGAGCAGCAGTGTTCGAAGCACCACTGCCCAGGAAGTACAAACAAATTGGTTCTGCAAGCTCCTTTCACTGGTGAGGAGCGCCTTTTTGTTTGCAGTCCAAACATAGCAATTTTATTAACAAAGTTTAAAGGAAGAATAAAATGAATATAAAACATATAATAGCTACAATTTTAGTAGTATTTTTAATTTCACTGGATTTTGTGCAAGCACAAAATATTTGGGGGCCTGAACAAACAGATTATAGACGTGACTTACGGAAATATCAATCCAATACAGTTATCAGTGATGGTTTAGGAAGTCTTAGTACCCAATATATAATTGGTCATGAATCTGGTCCATTGCTTCGAAGAGCGGTTTATCAATGGAATATACCCGAAAATGAGATACCAGATAATTCAGAAATTACTCTGGTTCGATTAACTTTTTCATATTCAAAATTGGGTGCTATTAGTGAATTACCAGCGAATTTTTATAAAATAAGTTATGATATGATAGGTGAAGATAATTTTGATGAAATATTTGCGGAGATGAACTATACGGTACAAGAAATTGGATATCAAATAGGCACAAATAATCAAATCACCTTTTCGTCTAACAACTCCAGTGCACCATTCAATCAAGCTATAAAAAACGGATTGCTACAGAATAAATTCATACTAGGCATTAAATGGGATAGTGATCTTTCTTCCTTTAATTATACCTGGGGCATAACCAATTCTTCTGTAAATCTTTATATAGAATATACACCTCCACAACAGTCAGTAACACTTGATCAAAGGCTAAGCAATAATACACAAGTGGGAAAACTTCGAAAGTGGGAAGGAACAAATTTCACTTCTTATCCATATATTAATCCTGGTACTCAGTTCAACTTCCCAGTAAATTCAACTCAAACGATCCAAGGCGATCAGGCTGTCTATTCAAATGAAAAGTATTATAATTGGAATGGAGATTTATTAGACGTAAAGAATCATCACAGTTTTACAATTACTGCTGAAACAAGTGAATTACGTTCTAACTTCAATCCAACCAATTCTGGTATCCAAATCAAAAACAGTCTTGAGGGAACAACGCTTGATGGCGGACAGATTCGTATAAAAGATCCGTGGCTTATCGATTATCCAGATGCTTCCTTTAACAATACTTTACGTAACCAAGGTATGAGTGCACAATTTAGAGAACAAACCTCGCCATTTACTCCTGATCTTTCTTCTGCTTATAATGGTTATGTTTATAAAGGAATCTTTTTAAACCAAAGTGGCCCTGGAAGTAATTGGCAAGGCTCTTACTATTCAGTCGGTTCCTTATCAGAGCAAACTATTAATGTTAATAGCCAAAACAGAAAATTCTATCCGTTTAAGTGGGGTGGTACTGGTGTAACAATTCAAGGTGAGTATTGGCCAGAAACAGGTGTTGTTTTTAACAATTCAAGTGCAGTGGCTATAGCAACTCTTAAAGGTCAGTTAATGTCTAACTCGACAACAGGCATAAGCAGCAACAGTCAACGTAAAATGGTACGAACAGATAATGGAATTTATCACGTAATGTATGAGTCTATGGGTAACGTTTTTTATACTCACAGCTTAACATCAAACTTTGATGGAGAATGGGCAGCAGATCAGTTTATTTTAGATAATTCAAAAAACCCTGCAATTGAATATGATGGAAACATAGTTAAAGCAGTATGCGAATACTATGATCCGGCATTTTCAACTAATGTAGATTTATATTTACTTACATTTACACAACAAGCTAATGGAACATATAACAACACAGATGATGAAGTTTTTACAACTTGTCCAAGCTCATATTTTGGGAACGCAAAACCGGTAATATCTTATAATGCGGCGGGCGTTGCACTTGTTTATAGAAAAAATAGCACTGAAGGGCTTAAAGTAAAAACTAAATGGCTATTGAATGGAACGTGGACCTGGCAAGCAGAATCAACCATCCCACAGACAGATGCAAATTCTATAAACCCTTCAATCATTGGTGAAACAGGGAAAATTCACATCGCATTTGAATCACAATCTTCAATTAAATATAAGTTGGCCTACAATCAGGGTCTAAATTGGTTATATTATTCACTAATAGATCTTTCTTATGGTTGTGGTTTTAGTCAAAACAATTATCCATCAATCAGTTTGAAAAGCGGCTCTATCCCATATGTTATGGTAAGCTGGACAGGTATTTATCTAGCTGCTGCGGATAAAAAAGTTGCAAAGGAACAGGATGAAAGTATTAGAAGATACGCTGCAGTATCAAAGGTTGGCTATAGCACAAGCTGGGGTGGTTTTAGCAATTTTAGTAATAATGTCAAATACACAAACAATAATTCCTTAATTACTTCGGCAGGATCAATTCTTGCTTGGAGCGAAAGTAATGGTCAGTACTCGAAGTATGTAAGAAGAAAATCAGATGGTACTTATGATGCAATAACTAGTCTATCTGCAAATGGTATTCAAACCTTGGTTAGCAATGGCAGTGCTTTTGATAATATGAAAGCGATGGTGTTCAATACTCAAACTTCAGCACCATATTTATTAAATAAATGCACTGATAGTTTTCCATTAAATAAAGTTGGGAAAACCGAAACTATTGATATAAGTTATGGCAGATCAGGTGTAGTAGCAAAAAATGGAGTAGAGTTTTTATTTAGCATAGGTGATGTTCTTCTTGATGATCAAACAATTAACTTTGTAGAAAGAGTTGACACTTTGCCTCTGTTAAATATAGATGAAATGAATTTAGTTGCAAGAACAAATAACTTCAGTCTAAGTTCTGAGAGTGAATTAATCTTTTCAGACTACTATTACGTTGTTAATAAGAATTTAGCTTCTTCACTGTCAGATGAATTTAATGTATCATTTAAATGTGAGCTGGTAAATGCCACAACAAATCAGGTTGTTGGAACATTTGATAATGTAACGTACAACAAACTAAATGTTCAGGAATATGCTAATCCAAGTTATTTAATTGATTGCTCGGGTATTGAATCGGGCAATTACTATTTAAAACTTACAACATCTGTTAATGATTCAGTAAACCTTTTCATATCCGATATACAGAGAGATGATATAGTATTAGAAAAATCTAATTTACTTATTAGAAACTTTAAAGGTGAAGGAATACCAATCGTGTATAATCTTACACAAAACTTCCCGAATCCCTTCAACCCGAGTACAACGATTCGTTACCAAATTCCCCAAGACGGAATTGTAACTCTAAAGATATACGATATCCTCGGTAGAGAAGTAGCAACACTTGTCAACGAAGAAAAAGTTGCAGGCAAGTATGAAGTAAACTTTAATGCAAGTTCACTTGCAAGCGGGGTTTACATATACAAAATACAGGCTGGCAGTTTTATAAATTCTAAGAAGATGATCCTTCTTAAGTAAAAATTATGAGCTTTGATTTAAGACCCTGATGATTTTGAATCAGGGTCTTTTGCTAAAAAAATCTTGTCGTTAAACTTTATTTTAGCCCCAGTCTAAATGTTAAGAAAAAAAATAAACCTGTTCCGTTCACATAAATGCTCGCAGTTTTAATTTTTATTTTGGCAAGCTTCGCATTTGATGTCACTACACAGGCTAATTTTTTAGTAGGTCTGCGGTTATTTGCTCCTTCGTTCAATCGTTCGGCTCCTTCCCTCGCACGTCACTCATTCATTCAGTCGCAAAAAACCTTCCCGTCGGGATGCAAAGCCATAATCATTACAGGGCAACTTTCATTATAGGTTTTATTTTAGGTTTCAGTTCAGGCGATGCCTTCAATTTAAAACACCAGGGCAAGGTTTAGTGGATAAAAATAATTTGTATCCATTCCGTAAACTGCATTCAATACAAAATATTTTTCCCTAGCACATTGCGCTAATTTGCTCTTTCGTTTGTACTGCACTTGCCTATCGGCAAACTCACAGTCCTTCTCTCAATCGCAAAATAGCTTAGCCGCAATTCAAAAAAGCTGTTACTGTAATGCTTCAGATGGAAATGGAATTTTATAAATTTACAATAGTATAAAAAAAGGAGAATTCCATGAGAGAAAGAAAGCACTACACAGCTGAACAAAAAGTAATGATTCTAAGAGAACTCTTAGAAAACAATGTCCCTA
>JBBQSH010000203.1:0-5586 GCA_038214015.1 Ignavibacteriales bacterium
TCTTGATCTTCAATCAAAATTTTCTAATTTAAGTCCAATTTTCATTTATTAAGAAGAATGGAATGCAGCTGACCTGCCCAGCGGAGTTTATTTCTATAGATTACAGGCAGGAAGTTTTGTACAGACAAGGAAAATGATTCCTATGAAATAACTATTACTTCTCCCCAACTCATGACTGTCGGCAGGGGTTTATAATATTTGAAGAACAGATTGAAAATTTCGTGAAACATTTGGAGAGGTTATTCAAAATTACTTGTTGGTACCAAAGTGGGGCCCACCCCTATTTTTATTGCGATTTTGGTTAATTTTCAATAGTTTTTACCAATCGAAAACAGTCCCTGACTCTCCGCAATACTAAAATGGCTTGGAATGAGAATTAAAAACCTCGTTTTCAAGCTTTTTTCATATCCACTACCCCACCTAATATTACCACATACCCCCTCATTCTACCTATTGATGAGACTTTTATGAGACCTTGCAACTATTAAAGAGTTTATCTTAAACCTTAAACGTTTTCTCCATCATCGTCTTTTCCGTGTTGGAAATCCCATATCTATCTGCAATTGTTTTCCACTCACTTACCTTACTCTTGATATCAACTATTATTTTCTCTGCTCTATCTTCCTTCAATCTAAAGTACTCGGCTACTTCTAGAGCTAGATCATACTCAAGTGAATTATCATTATCCGAAATGTTTAGGCTCAATCCCGTACCCAACTCATTAGGATTAATATCGTAAGCTGGTGAAAGAATCCATCCCCTTTCAGTTAGTATGAAACCGTGATTTCTCAAATGATCATCTGTATTAGAAACACTAATACTGAAAACTATTCTCTTCCATAATTCTTCCAGATCTTCGTTAACTCTTGCACCATTATTACTTAAGAAATCTGCTATCTCAAGATAGCTTGCACCAGCATGATCATCTCTATTATCTTTGTATCCAAGCATGGTCATTGCAGAGGCAAAATGAATTCTTTCCGTTTTATCCCTATCAAATCTTTTAACTAAAAATGTATGATATGGATTTACAAATTTTTCTACTCTTGCTTCAGCAACATTTAATCCACACTTTCTTGCTAAAGTATGCACAACTATCTCCCAACCACCGATATCTTTGTTGTCATTAGCACTCGGAAATTTAGCTATCCATAATTCACCATTATCAGTAATACTTGCTTTTGGACGTGCCCCTCCTAATGAGGATCCAGGTGCCATTAACATATTTAACCATTTTATATGTTCTTCATCGATTACATCTTCATCTTTTTCCAAACTTAAACTTGCTGCTTGTAATTCACTTAGTGATGTTATCGGTGGTGCAGCAAGTGATCTATCCTGATTTAAGAATGGTCCGGATTCATTCAGCTCAAACCTTAACCCACCTACCCTATTCTCATCGTAAACTCCCAGCAAATAATCCGATTCCATTAATGTTCTTGCTTGTCGGTTTTCACTTCTAGCAAGAATTGCTTCTCTCCTTCTCATTAATACTCTTCCCCAGCGATCCGGTGAGGAATCAAGAAAAAGTCCAAAATTATTTTTTCTTTCATCTAAAAATTGCGGTCCTGAATAAAGTCCAAGATCCGGATCAATTACTTGGGCATATTTTGATTTAAGCCATTCATTAGAGTACTCAAAAGAAAAAACTTCTTTGCCTCTGACTGTGGTTGAATATAGTTTTCCTAATAGAGTAGGATTTTCTTTCAACCCTTTCCAATCTGCATATACTAATATTTCTTTTCGTGTTTCAGTCTTTGCCATATCTTATTCCTCGGTATTCCTTTTTGGCGCTCTCTCTTTCACTATTAAATTGGCATCTTGTAGCTTTCTACCCAAAATATCATCCTTGGCAACTTCTGCTAAATCATCTGCTAATCCAAGCACGGATAGCACTTGTACACATGAACCTATGCTCACACTTGGCATCCCTTTTTCAATTTCCAAAAGGGTAGGTCTACTTATATCTGCTCTTTCGGATACCTGAGCAGTACTTAATTTTCTTCTTAATCTTGCAAGTCTTATGTTTTGGCCTAGAGTATTGAGTATTGCTATATTTTTTGTTGATAACATCTTATATCCTATAATGTAAATTATACTTTGCAAATATAATACTTTTTGTAAAACATAGCTTACATTATGGAAATAATTTTAATAAATATTTTTCACAATTTTGCGTAGAGCACTTGACTCTCCGCATCTATTTTATTAAATGCGAAGATTGCGATTTTAAGCAGTTTTCGCATTTATTATTGTCAGTACGTGTCCCTAAATACACCGTTTTAACATCCTTTTACTAAAGCAACAAATTCTTAAATATAAAAAAATACCATCGAAGTGATGGCATAAAACATAGAGAGTTGTGATTCTCTAATTAAGTAATTTATCTAACTTAAAAACATCGCTGTGTAGATAATCTGAAGAATTATACGAATCCTCATTTATCCCCATACCACCATTCTTAACACTTATTAAATAGTTTTGCATAATAGTAAGTTGTTTGTGAAAAACACCACGGACATTCAATTATTATCTCTTCAGGTATACTGGAAAAATGAAATCATCTATCAAACCATATACTCTTTGATGGATAATATTTCTGGTATGATTCCACTCCTTCACTGTTAATGAATAGAGTATAGTTGTTATGCATCTCGTAGAAATGAAAATCCCTTTCTCACAGGTTAAATCCACGCACAGTTACTTTTTCAATATTCATAGCTTCCTGCATAATCTCACGTCCAGAACAGAAATAGAGAATATCATCCTTTTCATCGTAATAAAGATCAATTGGATTATCTTTCTTGATAGAACTAATCTCTAAGGTATTTAGAGTCTGGCAGAAAAGTTAGAAATTCAAACCTGCTAGATTCTACCCATCAAATAAATACTTTTTTCCCACCAACCATTTCTATGTAACTTTGGTCTAATAAATTGTTAACAGTAGAATTTAATGTCATTAAGCGATAACGAACTAATAATAAATGCAAACAATGGAGATGTAATGGCTCTTGAGGAGTTGATATATCGCTATGATAAAATGGTTTTGCGTCTTGCAATGAAGTATACCGGCGATTCGGATGATGCTAAAGATATTTATCAGGAAGTTTTTATTCGGGTTTACAAAAATTTATCTGGCTTTCAGTTTAAAAGTGAGTTTTCTACATGGTTGTTCAGAATAACTTCAAATGTTTGTATAACATTTAAGAGAAAATATAGTAAGCAAAATCATCTTTCTCTGAATGATGAAGAAAACGCAGGTTACATCTCAGCAATTACTGAAGATGGGGTTTTATCACCTGATAATTTAGTTGTCAATTCTGAACATGGTGTACAGATAAATGAAGCATTAAATACTTTATCACCGAATCAAAAAATGAGTTTTCTTTTAAAGCATTACGAAGGATATAAAATAAGAGAGATTGCAGAAATGATGAATTGTAAAGAAGGCACAATAAAAAAATATCTATTTGAGTCTGTAAGAAAATTAAGATTACAATTGGAAAACAGTTATTAATTTTTTGAATGTTGGGAAAATTATGAATCATAATGAATTTAAAGAATTGATCCCGTTCTATCTTTACGAGGAATTGGATCTTGAAAAGAAAAAACTATTTGAGGATCATATAAAATTCTGCAAGGATTGTGCAAGTGAATTAGAATCCTACAAATTTCTTTTTGCTGATATTTCGGAAGATTCAAAATCTTCTATTGATCCAAATTTATTATCAGAAGCACGATTAGAATTACGAGGCTTTTTGAGAGCTCAACAAAATAAAGTTTCTTTTTCAACTAATATTAAAGATTACTTCTCTTCCTTTTTTTATAAACCGGTTGGATTAGCTGTTAGTGGTTTTTCACTTTTGTTAATCGGGTTGTTTATAGGGTACCTGGTTTTCAATTCACCTATGATTGAAAATATCAAAACAGATTCTACAAAACAAGATCCTATAAGAATTCAGAATATTAATTTTATCGATTCTGATCCTTCAGATGGAGAAGTTGAGTTTACTTTTGAAACTGTCCAATCGGATAGAATGAAAGGCAACGTTAATGATACTGAATTACAGAAAATTCTAACTTATGCAGTTTTAAATGAACAGAATCCCGGTACAAGATTAAATTCTATAAACGTTATTAATGCAAATCAAATTCAAAAACCGGATGATGAAATTAAAAACACATTAATTGCAGTTGCAAAGTTTGATAATAATCCTGGAGTAAGAAGAGAAGCACTCAAATCATTAAATAAACTTCCTGCAGATGAGGAAATTAAAAACACATTGATCTATGTTTTGTTGAACGACACTAGTGCGGGCATTAGAATAGAAGCAATCAATGGTTTGCTGGATGTGTCCAAAACAGGAATAAGTTTAAATCAAAAAGATTTAACCTCTCTTCGCGATAAAATTCAAATAGATGATAATAATTATATAAGGTATCAAGCAAAGAATATTATAAAGGAGTACTAAAATGAAAAATATTAAAACTAATCTTCCAGTTTTTCTAATGTTATTTGTTTTCTTTTCAATAAATCTTTTTGCCGAAGATTATGAAGGCGGCAAAAAAGTAGTAAGAGGAGATAAACTTGAAGTTTCGGCTACTAATGGTAATATAATTGTCAGTGTATGGGATAAAGATGAGGTCTTTATAAAAGCAAAAAATATTGATGTTGATGATGTGAAAGATGTTAGCTTTAAACAAAATGGAAATGTTGTTGCGTTCGAATTTAAAGGACAAGATTCTGAAAATTTTTATATGGAAGTTTCAATCCCAGCTTATCTGATTCTTGATTTTTCTACAGGCGGAGGCAATGTTTCAATTAAGAATAAAGTTAATGGTCCAGTTGAAATTTCTACGGGTGGAGGGAATGTAAGTCTGAATGATGTTGGGAATATTTTGTCCATATCAACTGGTGGAGGCAACATTTTAGTTGGAAATGTTAGTGATAAAGTTGAAATATCAACAGGCGGTGGTGAGGTTAAAGTAGCTTCCGCACTGAAAAACTTAGAAGTATCAACAGGCGGGGGTAATATTACAATTGGATCTATTGGTGGTAAAGCCGAGATTAGCACAGGTGGAGGTAATATTTCAGTTGGCAATGCCTCGAGCGGAATCGAAATATCAACGGGTGGCGGTAACATAAAGCTTGATGGTGCTAACGGAAGTATTGAAGTATCTACTGGTGGCGGAAATATTTCATTGAAGAATGTTAAAGGTTCTGTTGAAGCTAATACAGCCGGGGGTAATATTTTGGCAGAGTTTTCTGCTCCTATCAATAGCAGTATTGAGCTTAATACTGCAAGTGGTGATATAAATATTAAAATTCCTGCAGATTCGAAAGCTTATATTATTGCTACCGTCTATGCGGGAAAAATAATAAGTGATGCGGATTCCGATAAATTAATTAAATCTGATTTTGAAGCAGCCACAATAAATTTTGATAAAAGCAATCTGATAAAAAAGTTCGTACTTAATGGCGGTGGTTCTAACATCGAACTAAATACAGCCTCCGGTAAAATAAAAATAGATAAGAGGTAACATTTTAGCTTCCGCCTGGTGATATATGAATTGTCTTCAGGCGGA
>JBBQSH010000204.1:0-5583 GCA_038214015.1 Ignavibacteriales bacterium
CCCATCAACGGCTATTTGATTAAGCTTGCATAAGCAACCAGCTTGTCTTCATCATACTCTATTTTAATTTGTGGAAAACCATCAAGGAAATGTGAAAGTTTTTCGTATCCAAATTCTTTGTGATTAAATGCCGGATGTTCCTTCTTGATCATAATACCTATCGTTGCAACATTTACTCTGCGATTAGCTTTCTTTAATAAATCAAGAACTCTGTCTCTAATTTGATCGCTCACTTTCTTTTGTGGAGTTTGTAGTGATTTAGATTCCTGATGTTTAATTTTTTCCGGACGATATTCTATTATTCCATCTGCAACATTAACCAGGTCCCGTGATATTGAACCAGGGACGCCCATTAAATAAGTATTTTTTCCAAGTGATCTTAACTCATTTAATAGCGGAATAAAATCACGATCGCCTGAAACGAGTATTAAAGTATTAATATTTTCATTCTGCATAAACAGTTTCATAGCGTGAACACAAATAAAAGTATCAGCACTGCTTTTTTCAGTTCGTGATAAAGGAGTAAAGACAGGCTGTATGCCGCTTGTCTGAAGATTATCAATTTGTTCATTGAATCGAACCCAATCACCAAAAGCTTGAATTGAAGCTATGCCGCCTTTACTTTCGCATAATTTTCTGATTATCATCAAATCTGGTTCTTCGCCATAATTATTAACTGAGGAATAGTATAGATTTTCAAAGTCTATAAAAACTGCAATTGTATTTTGCAATTGTGTTTCATTTTGTGTTTTCACTGATGTTTTCCTTTCACAATTTTTATTTTTTCTTCAATTTTTTTAAAGGCCATATTTGCATTGCTCATAAGTTCATCATTTGTGATTCGAACAAATGTAACGCCAAACCTGCCTACCGGCAGGCAGGCTTTTCTAAATATTCCTGTCTGTGTTTATCATATTCTTTCTGCTCAGGTTCATCGTGTATGCTTCCATCTAATTCAACGGCAAGTTTAAGTGCCGGGCAGTAGAAATCTATAACGAATTGATCAATGGAATACTGTCTTAGAAACCTTACACCTAATTGCTTTCTTCTAAGATGAATCCGCATAATTTTTTCACAAAAGGTCATATCATTTCTTAAGATTCTACGTTTTTCCTTCTCGGATTTTTTATTGTAATGCTTTGTCATAAATGTTTAGTAATTAGAACCCCTCCTTTGTCCTCCCCTTTAGCAAAGGGGAGGATTTTAAAAGCCCTTCCCTTTTTACAAAGGGAAGGATTTTAAAAGCCCTTCCCTTTTTGCAAAGGGAAGGGTTGGGATGGGTTATGTTTTTCCTTCCACAATTTTTATTTCTTCTTCCGTTAATCCGTAAAGCTGGTAAACAAGTTGGTCTATTTGCGTATCTGTTGCTTGTATTTGTCTTTCGATTGCTGTTCGTTCTGTGGGGGTTTTTGACAATTGGATTTTTTGCTTCAATACTATATGCTGTTTTACTAAAACAGTTAATGTATCACTAAAATTAGGGGCAATGTTTTGTTTGATTGGAAGTTTTTCAAAATATTGTTTTGTACACGTAATCCAACCACCTCTAAAATCATTACTAAGTTTTTTCAAATACCAGAATATAAGCTTTGAATTTATTAACCCTAAAACCAGAAATGGATTAATGACTGAATTAAGTAACAAAATACTAAAACCGCCGCTTGCCATTAACGTATATTTTTTTTCTTGTCTATCAAAGATTGCAAATAATCCTTTATCCGCTAACAAAGGAATTAATATTTCTGCTTTTGAATGTTCAATCAAATTCCTAGGAGCACTGTAACCATACCATTTTGAATATTGTTTTCTCTTTTCTAATTCTTTCTTTTTAGAGATTAAATATTTATATGCATTTGGAAATTTTATTGATAAAACATTCTCTTCAATTAATAAATATTTTTCATTTGTTAACACATACGGGAAAATAAGTTGAAAGTTATTGTTTGGATAGAAGAGATAGCGATTAAAATCAGTTGCAAAAACAGGCTTAGTCAAAATATCTGATTCAATAGCAAATGACCTTACTTCTGCTTCATCTAACAGAAATATATTATCATTACCCGTACTTGAACCTCTACTGATCTTTGAAGGTAATTGTCCGAGTTCAACAGAATTGTTAAACAGCTTTTGAATAATCTCTGTCTCATCATCAGAACTCATTAGCCAAGTTGCTGATGAAAGACTAGAATATTCAATTTCATTGAATTCTATTGGATAATCAGAAATCGTTTTGGGTTCACTGATTTTTGTATAAAGTATAACATCTTTATCGAGCTTGTTTAAAAAGAGTAAACAAGTATAGGTTGTTGCATTCTTAAATATTTGTTCAGATCCAAAGTCAACGATACTATCAACAATTTTACCATCTACTAATATTAGTCTAAGTTTTTGTCCATAATCTGTTAACAAGAATTTATTTGGAAGAATAAATCCTATCTTTCCATTTTTATTAATAAGCTCTAATGATTTCTCAACGAATACAATATAAAGATCATAATTGCCTTTAGATGCAGAAATGTATTTAGTTTTATAAAACTCTACTTCTTGTTTTGCCCATTCTTTCATTGCCTGAATTCTAACATACGGCGGATTACCAATAACAACATCAAATCCGACCTCACCCTTTAATTCCCTCTCCTTACCAAGGAGAGGGTTAGGGTGAGGTTTAAATACTTGTGGGAATTCTTTATTCCAATCAAAAACATTTATGAGCAGTTTTTCTTCATCATCTAAAAAGTTCATTTCAGTCTGGTTGTAAAAATCAGGACCAATAAGCGAGTTGCCGCATTTAATATTATTAGAAAGATCAGGCAAAGCACGTTCACGGAAAAATTGTAGTTCGTTGCTTAGTGTTTGTGTGCTTTCACCTTCAAGAACTTTAAGCATTAAAGAAAGCTTTGTTACCTCTACGGCTTGCGAATCAATATCAACTCCGTAAATGTTGTTAAGAAGAATTCTTTTCTTTTCACTTGTTGTAAGAAGATAAACTCCCCTATCATTTATATAAACCGGCGGATGCTTCTACTGTAAAAGCTTATTGCTAGATTCAAGTTCTTTTAGATAATACTTGAGATGCCAATCAAGTAAATACTGATAAGCACCTAAAAGAAATGAGCCGCTGCCGCAAGCGGGGTCCAGGATTTTTAGGTTACTTACTTGTCTGGGTGCAGCGAACCCCTCCTCGGTCCTCCCCTTTCGCAAAGGGGAGGATGATAATAATTTACCAACTGTGTTATTAACAATATAATCCACAATGTAAGTTGGAGTGTAATAAACACCGCCGGCTTTTTTTACTTCGGGTTTATCTTCAATAACAGCCTGGTGCCCGGCAGTTAAACGAATTACTTTACCGAGAAACTGTTCGTAAACCTGTCCAAGTATATCGGCTGGAAGAACAGAAAACTCATACGGACTTTCAGGGTAATAAAGTTCTTTAACAATATCTTTAATTGTTTTATCATCAACTGAAAGATCGAGTGTTAAATTATCCGGCGGCTCAATTCTATCACGTTCAGTTTCAAAATGGAATAAACCGGAGTTATACTTTTCATCCGCACGATAGAAGATTTGTTTCAATCTTTCGTAAACACTTGCACCATTCTGTAAAGACATTAACTGTCCGTAGTCTTCAATTCCCCTATCCTCACAGATTCGCAAGAAAATAATCCTATCAATAGTTTTTTGAACAGAATAGTTTAGTTCTCTTATGCTAAGATGCGGATTACGCAGAGCAATATTTTTTGCAAGAGATTTTCTCCAGACTTCCATTTGCTCAAGAAAAACCAGATCAACTTCTGCTGTTCCCTTTTTCTTTTTGTTGGATTCTACATACTTATCAAAAGAACCTTTAAGAATAGATTCGTGAGCAAATATATTTTCAATCTCATCCCACTTATCAATGTACTGATCGTAAGTAAGAAACATTATTCTTGCGTTAGAAGCTTTATCTTTTTTATTAGGTGGAATCCGGCAATCGTAAACAGCAAGCTCTTCAAAGTCAGTAAGAATACTTAGAGGAAGTTTTGCAGACCACGCATAACTTCTTAACTGGAACGCAGGGTGGATATCATCTCTAACATTTACGCTTGGTTTCTTTGCTTCAACAAAAAACTTTCTTGTACCGCCAATACGAAAACAATAATCAGGCGCTTCTCTAACATCTTTAGTTTTAAGTGAGTACTCGTGTATTACATCTTTGTATGCATCTGCATATCCTGCTTTGTTTTCAACATCCCACCCAAGTGTTGTAAAGAAAGGATCAAGAAATTCGCGCCGGAGTTGAGTTTCGTTTATGCTATCGTTCTTATAGACATCAATGTTTCTCTGGAAAGTGTCAACTAATCTTTTTATTGTATCTGGAGCCCCCATCTGGAAGCCTTTCAATTAGTTATGTAGAAAATGATTTTTCTAACTGCCAAAATAACTAAGTACTATCATTAAGTCTAACTGTTTCGGTTAATAATCCTCTGGCATTTTTGAAAAAAACATTTTAATATTTAGTTAGTTACATTTAGATTTAACCAGCTTATAATAAATGTAAGCTATATAGGTTAATTTGTTCAAAAAATTTTTATTAACATTATATACTGATTAATCACTATGCACAGAAGAAACTTTGTAAAACTAGGCAGCATCATTGCAGCGGCAGCTCCAGCATTCAATCTTTTTGCTGCTGAAAAATTTATAAAACGATATGACAACTCAAATAAGCAAATAGATTTTATTTATGACGGGTTATCGTTTTCTCCCAAAGAGTACTCTGATTTACTTATGAAGTTGGCTGATGAAGGAAAAATTAAACCTGATTATTATTCCAACGGAGGTGTTGTTGAAGAATTAGAAATCAAGTTTGCCAAACTATTAGGAAAAGAATCGGCCATATTTATGCCTACAGGCACAATGGCAAATCATATTGCTGTTCGTCATTTAGCAAATACCAACCGCAGGGTAATAGTTCAGGAACAAAGTCATTTCTATAACGATTCAGGTGATTGTGCCCAAACACTTAGCGGACTTAATCTAATTCCATCAGGTGATAATTCAGTAGAGTTTAGCTTACATGAAGTTGAGAATATTGTTAGCAAAACAAAAACAGGGCGGGTCGCAACAAAAGTGGGAGTTATTTTGATTGAAACTCCGGTAAGAAGGCAGTATGATCGTATGTTTATGTATGATAGCCAGTAATCGGGACGCAGCAAAAACACTGGCGATTAATCCGGATACGGTGGCGACGATGGCTAATATTACAGTAAACCATAATCCCAAATTACCGAACACCGGACGGGTAGCTTCTGCAAGTGCGTAATTTTTTGCTTTAATGATGTCCGGTATGCTCAGGTTTGCTGAGACAGACAAAGCTAATGACACATAAATAACCATACAAATTAATACTGAAATAATTATGGAACGCCCTATGTTTTTGTTTGGGTTTACAATATCATCGCCTTGGTTGGTAATTGTTGTAAATCCCTTATAGGCAAGTATTGACAATGCCAAAGCTGCAATAAAACTACCAACCTTTGATCCATCACCGCTGTTTACTGTACCCAGATTTTCGAATGAAGGAAAACCAGATGCAGCAAG
>JBBQSH010000205.1:0-5563 GCA_038214015.1 Ignavibacteriales bacterium
TCTGTATGTTTTTTCTTTATTAAAAAATGAGAAATCAGTGTTAACAAATGCGCTATTGTCAGTCTTGTTTTTATAATTTACCCGCATTGTTAAAACAGGAAATACTTCGCCCTCTATTCCGATTTCAATTCCTTTTGAATAGTAATAATCTCTAAACTCATTTTTGGCAATTAATGTAACCAGTGTTGATAACATCTCTCCATAATTATCAGACTCTTCAAATAAAACATTAAGTTTATTAAAAGTTCTGCCTTTAATTTCCCACGTTCTATAATCTCCAAGCAAATATCCGGCACTAAAATCCTGCTTAAACTTCTTATCAGAAAAACCGTAAGACATTTTTAATGATGAATTGAATCTTCTGTTAAAAGCATCGTCAACAAATATTCCCAAATCTAATGCATGCCCTTCAACGCGGGAAAAATGATACATTGCAATCGGTGCACTTATAGAAAGGTTATCATTTAAATTTATTCGGGTATCAAGAAAAGAATAATCATTCAGAAAACTTTTGGGTGCGCTTTCAACACTATCAATTCTGTTGTACGCCAATTCCTCTTCTATAGTATTGGGAATGGTTTGTGTGTTCTGCCAATACATCGAATCAATATTATCAGCATCCGGAAGGACTGTAACAATTGCTTTATTAAAAATATTTTCTGAGATATTATTGTTGATTGAATAATTAAACATTATCGTATTTAGCTCAAATCCAAATCTTACCAATCCTAAAACATTAGCTTTAACAAACAAACGATAATCAACAGGCATTACAATTCCATTATATTCATCAAACTGCTGGTAGATATTTACAGTATCAAAAAGATTGCCTGTATTTGCAGCACGATTTAGAATTAAATCAACTTTTACTAAATCAAATGTGCTATCAGATATAAATATTTTACCGGAAAATCCGGGATCCGCTGAATTATCAGGTTCAATATGAATTTGATAAATTGTTTTATCGTTTTGAGCCAAAACATTTTCAACATAATAGTAATAATATTTTAGTGCGTTGTCAGAAATTGGTCCCGGTAAATCTCTTCCTAAAAAATTCACATCATTTTCATAAAAATCCTGAATGAGCCTTCCTCCTGTTAGAGTATTGATTGAAGGAGGAAAATTAGCACTTTGCTTTCTTGCAAGTATAACTGATTTGAATTTATCCGGCTGCTGAAAATAATTACGGCTGTGATTCTCAAGAATACCTGCAATAATTAATTCAGTTGTATCGCTTCCACCAAGTCCAACACCGATACTATTGTTACCAGCTGAAATTTCTTCCGTGGTTCTTACAAGTCCTTTTGTATAAGCTTCAACTTCGTAGTTTTTTAATTTATTATTTCTAATGTTCTTTTTTTTAATTGCCTTACTAATAATTTCAAGAGCAGGATTTACACCTGGTTTTACAAGAACTTCCGATAAAATTATTTCTGATTGTCGTAATGAAAAATTTACTTCATTTAAATTTTTATCAACTTCAACATTTACTGTATCGGAATAATATCCAATGAATGATGCAATAAGTTTATAAGTGCCTTGTTTAAGTTTCAGTTCAAACTCACCATTTACATTTGATGATGTTCCAAGTGCTGTTTCTGCGACACGAATATTTGCAAAGCTGAGAGCTTGATTGTTGTTCTGATCAAGCACCTTACCTTTTAATGTTTGCTGTTGTGCAAAAATGGGATGAGAAATCAAACAGATAAGCAATACAATAAATGGTTTCATAATTTTCCAAATAAATGAGAATTGTGTTTATAATAATATCGAATAAGCTGTTTTCTAAAAAGCACATTTGATATTCATTTTTGTATCTTGACTAAATTAGTTAAAGATACCACTTGACAATTTTACAAACTATACCACGTATTTCTTATATTTGTTTTTAGCATCTCACCCACAAACACAATTAATGAATAGTAATGCACAATATTATTGGCATAATGCGAGAAGGAATAAGTAAGCGTGGTGAAAAACGTGTTGCCATCACCCCTAATTTTGCAAGAGCAATTGTTGGGTGGGGGCATAAATTAATTGTCCAGACCGCAAAGCATCCAAAAACAAATGAAATAAAAAGGGCATTTCATGACAGAGATTATAAACTGTCTGGTGCAGAAATATCTGAAGATATCTTAAGGGCTAAGGTAATTTTTGGACTTAAAGAAATACATCATTCCCGCATATTACCAGATAAAGCTTATTGTTTCTTTTCACACACTCATAAAGGACAAATAAAAAACAGAATGATGCTAAAAAAATTATTTGATTTACGAGCAACATTAATTGACTATGAGTTAATTGCTGATAATAAAATGAATCGACTTATTACTGCCTTTACTTACAATGCAGGTTATGCAGGGATGGTAGATACACTTTGGACCTTAGGAAAAAGATTAAGACTTGCCGGAATTCCAAATCCTTTTGAAGATATTCCACAGGCTGTTGAAGGACAGGATCTATTGAATGTAAAAAGTATTCTTACAAAGGTTGCACAAAAAATTGAAAAGTATGGAACTCCTAAAAGTCTTCCACCAGTAATTGTGTGTTTTTTAGGCAAAGGGAAAACGGCACACGGCGCAAGAGTAATTTTTGACATCTTACCTCATGTTAATATCAAGTTAGATGAATTAGAAAACACATATAAAACTGGAGCGAGAAATAAAGTTTATTCACTTCAGATAAGAACTGATGAGATATATCGTCTTAAAAAAGAATATGAACCAGCAGCAAAATCCTATAATGAATTAAATACGTTTGAAAAAAGAAAGTTTTATTTAGACAATGCCGTCTATTTTGAATCCAACCTTGATAAAGTTTTACCATACATTTCAGTTTTAATGAATTGTATTATCTGGGCGCCAGAATATCCAAGAACTATATCAAAAGCATTAATGAAAAATATTTACTCAACTCATAAAACACTTATAGCTATTGGCGATATTACTTGTGATCCAAATGGTTCAATCGAATTTTCAAAAGAAACTTACATTGATAATCCGGTATATATCTATAATCCAATAAGTGAAAATATTAAAGATGGGTTTGAAGGTAAGGGAATTGCAGTTATGGCTGTTACAAATCTTCCATGTGAGTTTTCAACCGATGCTTCAAATGAGTTTAGTGAAGATTTGAAACCATTCTTAAAAGCGATCGTATCAGCTAACTATTACGGAGAATTAATAGAATCAAATTTACCTGATGAAATAAAACGAGCAGTGATTCTTTGGAAGGGGAACTTCGTAAAAAAGTATTCTTATATGAAAAAATATATTGAGAATATTCCGGAGCATTAACAACATTAATTACTTGTTATAAATTCAATCGATTTAATTCCAAGGTCTGCCAATTCTTTAAGTGCAGGTTTATAAATATCAGCATGAATAGGGATTATAACTCCCTTTTCTTTAACCTTATTATTTAAAATTAGTTTAGCACCAACACCAAGCGGCAAGCCAACTGTTGCAGCCATAGCTGTATTGTATCCCTGATTTCCATAAACTATTAATGATGAAATAATTTTTTCAATTCTGTTCTCAATTTCATACTCAACTTCTGTTTGTAAAATTACCATGTCTTTATCTTTTTCCGTGAACTTCCATTTTTTCTTCAAAAGATCTAGCAGGATTTCTGCGGGACTAACATCTGTTAACATTATCTTTTCATCACTTAACAATCCAAGCCACTCTATTTTTTTAAGTACATCACCATCATTCGATTCATTTAAAAAATCTATCAAAGCTTGTTTTACACTTACCTCGTTTTTCTTATCAAGATAGAAAGAAAGCCACTCACTATATTTAAGCTTATTAGAGTCCGGTACTAAATAACGATTATCGGTTAATCCAATCTGCACCAGAGCATTCCAGGCTTTACAAAAACCAATTTTACGGATAGAACCTCTAAAGACATTAGGAATTCTGGAAATATTATAGATGCGTCGGTATTTAATAGAATCTCTGTTTGGATAGGATTCAAACTTACCCAAACCCGGCACTTCTACTATACGAACATCTCTGAACAATCTATTATACGGTACAATTTTTAATTTTTCATCTTTAACATATCGTGCACTTGCCATACCAGCTAACACAACATTCATGGGGTTCCAAGTAATCTTGTATCCCCAAGGATTATCATCACTATCTGGGGCAACTAATCCACCGCCAAAAGATCTAAGTGAGATTAAATTGCCGCCTTTAGCTTTTACCTTGCTTAGCAGCTTCATTGTTTCCATATGATCAATACCCGGATCAAGCCCCATCTCATTAAGAAAAACTAATCCAGCGCTTGCTGCTTCGTCATTAAAATCAGCCATTTGCGGCGATACATACGAAGCGGTAACTAAATTGACTCTATGCTTTATACAATCTTTTACTAAATGTATATGAAGTGTTTCTGGCAGAAGTGAAATAACAATATCAGCTTTACCCACAAACAAACTACGTTGTTCATTATCCATTACATTAAACTGAATAGCTTTTGCGTTGGAGTGATTTGCTGCTTTTTGTTCTGCAAGTTCCAGGGATTGATCTGCAATCGTAATCAACCAGCCAAATTCTGCTGATTTATCAAACAAATAATTGATTAAAGAAGAGGATGTACGACCGGCTCCTATAACTAAAATATTTTTCATTATCGGCTATATCTGTAATTATTTTTTTAAACAGCCAAATATTAAGAATAATGTATAACAAAATCATTTATTTAATAAATATCTATTTGCTATTTTTAGAAAGTAATTTTATAAACCAACAAAGGGAAAGCTATGAAAATGTTATCAAAAGTTTTACTTGCATTAATGTTCTTTGTAATAAATATAAATTCATTTGCAATTAATAAACCAGACAGCACAAATATTTCTGGAAAAGATATTGTTGATCCGAAAATAGTTTTAGAAAAATATCTTGATGCCATCGGCGGAAGGGATGTTCTTTCTAAAGTTGAAGATAGAACAACAATTATGCGCGGCACAGCAATGGGACAAAGCCTTACAATAATTGTTAAACAAAAAGCTCCAAACAAAATGCGCCAGGAAGTTAAAGCGGGCGGAATGGATCAGACAATCATTTTTGATGGTGAAAAAGGAGTTATGAAAGCTGCTACACAAAGTGTTGAAGTAACCGGAAAAGAACTAGAGCAGCTTAAAATTGAAGCTACGATGGAATTGCTTTTAGATATTGAAGGATCTGGAGTAAAACTTACCTTTGAAGGTACAGAAAAAATTAATGGTAAAGATGCCCACAAGATTAAATTGACTTTGCCTTCCGGCATAAGATGGTTTTCTTACTTTGATGTTGAATCTGGATTGAAAGTTAAAGAACAAAAAGAATTGCAAACTCAAATGGGATTGATTGAACAAGTTGTGGCTTATGATAATTACACGGAAGTTGATGGTATTAAATATCCATTCAAACTTACACAATCATTTGGTCCCCAGTCTGTTGAAATGACTGTTAGCAGCGTAAAAGTAAATAAAGGACTTTCGGACGATATTTTTGTAATTGCTGAATGATAAATAGAAAATACTCCGCTGTTGTTTTTGATCTCGGACAGGTTCTGC
>JBBQSH010000206.1:0-5503 GCA_038214015.1 Ignavibacteriales bacterium
TCAACTTAGAAAAATTTTCTGTTAATGATAAAGAAAATTCAATTGCATACAGAGGGGATGAAATAACATTAAAAGTTTCTTCACTTGTTAGAAGAAATGATAAAGTTTATTTGATTGAGAACGTTAAGTAAATCCTATTGACCCCTTTTATTTAAATCTACGTTTATACTAAATCAATTAATATTTAAATTTTAATATGAGTCCTATAGAAATTGTAATATACCTGATCGGTGGATTAGTGTTGCTTTTTATGGGAGCAGAGGGATTAGTTCGTGGAAGTACAAATCTTGCAATTAAAATTGGTATAACGCCGCTTGTTGTAGGATTAACCGTAGTGGCATTTGGAACAAGTACACCAGAATTAGTTGTAAGCTTAAAAGCCGCTTTATTGGGTAACAGTTCAATCTCGCTTGGAAACATTATTGGCTCAAACATTGCTAACATCGCGTTAATTCTTGGAGTAGCAGCAATTATAAAACCGCTGGATGTTCATGCAAAAGTTATAATGAGAGAAATTCCAATTATGATTGGAATTAGCTTGTTGCTTCTTTTCCTTTTGCTTGATGGTGAACTTGGTTTTATTGATGGGCTGATTTTTGTGATTGGGTTAGTTGTTTACCTTATTGTTAATATAATGATGGCGCTTAAAGAAAAAAATCCGGCAGTAGACTCTGAATTTAAGGAAGGATTAAAAAGTAAGCTTGGTATTCCTATATCGATTGTTTTGATGATTGTAGGATTAGGTTTATTGATACTTGGCGCAAACTTATTTGTACAAAGTGCTGTTGCAATTGCTAAAAAATTTAATGTTAGCGATGCAATAATTGGACTTACTATTGTTGCAATCGGTACAAGCCTGCCTGAATTAATAACCTCTATTGTTGCTGCATATAAAAAGGAAGCTGATATCGCGATCGGAAATGTAGTTGGATCAAATATTTTTAATATTCTTGGGATACTGGGAATCACAGCACTAATAATTCCAATTAGTTCTGTTGGGATAAGTTATGTTGATTTAGGAGTAATGTTGTTTACAGCGATTATACTATTTCCACTAAGCAGAACGGGATTTTCGATTTCTAGGTTTGAAGGAGCTTTATTGTTGCTTGGATATTTTTGTTATGTCTATTACTTAATTCCAAAATAAAAAATATTTTAAGGGAAATATGTTACACGTCTCTTGAATAAATTTATTTTAATAATTTGTCTCGTTCTTGTGAATAGAGTTCAACTGCGTCATTGATAATTCTATAAGCTTCCTCTCTTCCCAGAAACTGTTCAACAATAACCTGTTTATGTTCTAATTTTTTATAGTCTTCAAAAAACCTTCTTAATTCCACAACAGTGTGCGGCGGCAGTTCTGAAATATCATTAATATAATTAACTGCCATATCATTATTTGCAACAGCAACAATTTTATCATCCTGTTCATCATCATCGAGCATATGCATCACACCAATCACTTTAGCTTCAATAAGACAAAGAGGATCAACATCAATCGAACATATGATCAAGATATCTAACGGATCTTTATCATCGCAATATGTTTGAGGTATAAATCCGTAATTGGCAGGATAATGAACTGAGGAATAAAGTACGCGGTCTAATCTTAACAAACCACTTTCTTTATCAAGTTCGTATTTACCTTTTGAGCCTTTGGGAATTTCTATAATTCCGTTTACAGTTTTAGGTATATCTTTACCGGGACTTACATTATGCCAGGGATGAAATGGTTTTGAATACATCGGTCAATCTTTTCTTAAATAAATAATAATTGAACTAAAATAAAAATTGGTAAAAGAACAATGATAGAAAACTTAAACATATAACTGAAGAAATCCGGCATCTTAATATTGTTTTCTTCTGCAACTGCTTTAACCATAAAGTTTGGTCCGTTACCAATGTACGTCATCGCACCAAAAAATACCGCTGCTGTTGAAATTGCTTTTAGCAGCTCTTCTGGAATACCTGCTACAAGAGTTCCTGTTGTAATACCAAGACCCATTGCAAGCGAATGAAATGTTACAGCGGTTGGAGTATTATCAAGAAAACTGCTAAGTACACCAGTGTAATAATAAAACTGGCTTACAGATTGAACGCCAAGACTTTTAGCATTTACTTCAAGATAAAGCAAAGCGGGAACCATCGTAACAAAAATTCCCAGAAATAAATATGCTACTTCTTCTATAGGATGCCAGGTAAAGTTATTAGATGTTCTTAAAAGTTTAGGAGTAAATTGCATTGATAAGTATGCCATCAAAACAATTACAGCCTCCCTTATAAACTTGAAGTATGGATTAATGTTAATAAAAGAAAGATATTGCTCATTAAGGAAGGCTACGGCTAAAACTACTCCAACAAGAAAAATAAAATTTCTATTACCTTCAATTTTTAATGGTTTGATGTTTGTTAAATCCCTTACGATTGCAGATGCAGGTTCTTTCTTGTAAAAATATATATCAACAAAAAAGTAAATAATAAGAAGTAAAAGATTTGTAACAAACCATTCCGGTACTAACTGAAAAAACCATGTAAATGGTGCGCCGCGCAAATACATCATAAATAATGGAGGATCACCAAGTGGAGTTAACAAGCCGCCGCAATTAGCCACAATTGCAATAAAAAATAAAATTGTATGAATTTTAAACGTTCTTTCTTTATTCGTTTGTATTACCGGACGAATTAATAACATTGCAGCACCGGTTGTTCCCATCAATGAAGCAAGTACTGCCCCAATACCCATAAACAAAGTATTAACTTTAGGTTTTGCAGCGATATCTCCGCTTAAGTGAATTCCACCTGTGATGGTAAAGAGCGCCCCAAGTAAAATTAAAAATGGAGCGTAATCAAAGATGATTGCGTGTTCAAGTTCGTGGATAAATCCATTTGTTAATAAATAAATTAGCACTGGTATGCTTAAAATAATAGCAACATAAAGTTTGTTTCTATTCTTTTCCCAGAAGCGATTTAAGAATAATGGAAAAACTGCAATTGATAAAAGCATTAAAACAAATGGTAATAAACTTAGAAGTGGTATCTCAACTTGAGGTGCGTGTTCCATATTTTACTTTCAATAATTACAGAAATCTTAAAAATTTAGTTGTCAAACTAAAGAAATTAAAAACATTTTATGTGCAAATAATATAACTTTCTTAGTTTAATTCAAATTAACGCAGTACAGCAGTCATTTTTCGGAAGTCTATTTAAGTTACAGAAATAGAGCAGATAAATGATTTTGTTTGGATTAGACGAATTGTATTTTGATAATTGGGCGACAACCGTTTCACTGTTATCGCCCACTATAAATTTACTTTATTTTAAAAGTATGATTTTTCTAAACTGTATTTCCGTTGAAGTTTTTAGGCGGCTAAAATAAATACCGCTTGCTAATGAATTTGTATTCCAGTAATAGTTATGTGTTCCTGTAGAAAAATCCTTTTTAAATATCTGCACCACAAGTTCTCCTTGTATGTTTATCACATCCAACTCTACAACTTCAGTTTTGTTTAATTCGAACCGGAATGTAGTTGAATTGTTAAATGGATTAGGGTAATTAGAAAAATTTAATTTGTAATCAGATACCGGGTCTATCTCAGAGTTAATGCCAGTTGGAATAAAATTAGGTGTTACAAACATAGAATTATTTATTGCAGAAAAATTAGTATTGTAGCCTGTTTCTGAATGACCTCCGCTAATTAAAATTCGTCCATCATCCAACAAAGTAAATGCAGCGCTGCCAAGATAATAAGCAGAAGGAAAAGTAAATGTTGTGTCTGGTGAAAGAATAGTGCTATCAACCAAATCTAAAGCAAATAGATCCATTTGTATGGGGTCTGCTCCTGTTTTAGTCGAAGGTATATAAACCACATTTTTATTCTTATCAACAATGGGAGCTGCTAAAAAATGTGTGGAATAATTTGGTAGTTCGGTTTTGGGAATAATTTTTGAAATTGTTTTTAATGAAGGATCTACAGAGAACAGAGTAAAGTAGTAATTTCCTGAAATTAGTTGATAAGCGATCAGAATATAATTGCCGTCGTTTGTTTGCTGAGTATAGAGTGGGCGATTATAATTGGTTTGTGCAAATGGCAGCCAATCCGGATCACTGGAATCAAAAAGATAATCTTGTAAAATAGAAAAGGAATTTGTATTTGGGTCGTAATATTCTACCTGTTTAATCTCAGTTCCGCCATAAACCGGTACTCCTCCAATAATCATAGCACCACCATCAGTTGTGGGAATAACAATTGGTTGTGCACGGGGTGTATTTAGTGCGCCGGTTGAGGTAAATGTACTATCAAGCGGATTGTATAGTTCTGGATGCGCAGCGCTACTAGCATCATACCAGCCACCAACTAAAAGTACTTTGCCATCACTTAGAGTTGCGGTTGATGTCATCATTCTTGGATAATTCAAAGAACCGGTAACTGTATATTCACCAGTAACCGGATTATAAATCTCAGCATTATTATATCCGGGAGCAATACCAGAGTTTCCTGATCCGCCAGCAATAAGTATGTGACCGTCTTGCATTGTTGCAACAGCTGCAAAATCGTGTGGAGAATTCATTGTTTGATATGAAAATGTATCAGGACTAACCGCAAAAAGTTCTGAATTGTTTAAAGAAGTAAAAGATGTGCCGCGCCCTCCTATTAAAAGAACATTTTGATTCTCTAGTTGAACAGTATAATGACCCATTCTAGCAACATTCATATTTGGACCAAACGTAAGCTCAGGATGAAAAGTTTGAGCAAATTGAGTAACAGAAATGAAAAATACAACGAGCAGATTGAGTAAGATTTTCCTTGTGCGTAACATTTTAACTCCCTGTAATATTTAATTAGTTTTTGACCAACTCTCCGCTGGTCATTTTAATTGAGAAAGGCATATATTATTTTATAGTTTGCGTTATACAATTTAACTTTATGCTTTATCATATAGCATTACTTATATATTTTACAAACACTGTGCCATTGTTGAAACAAATCTTAACTTGAATAAATAATTTATTGAAAAATATATTGTTAATTGCCAAGGATTTAAAGTAGATGAGAGAGATAATGTTTTTAGTTGTTCTACTGCTATTATGACTTAAAATGTTGGAGGATGATTATTGAAATAGCATTGAATAGAAAAAGTATTGCATTTCTATATGTAAAGCAGGCGTTATTTCTACAAGCTAACTACTTTGAATACCTTAACCCTATGCTTATTTTTAACCCTTAAAACATCTACAACAAATGCGAAAAAAAATTATGAGATTAAGTAAATATTTTGTTCCAACGCTTAAAGAAGTTCCAAACGATGCTGTTGTTATCAGTCACATTTTGATGTTAAGGACTGGAATGGTTAGAATGCTTTCAGCAGGAATTTATTCCTTCCTGCCTCTCGGCTACAAAGTGATGAGAAAAGTAAGTGAAATTATTCGTGAAGAAATGGATGCAATCGGCGGACAGGAATTTCATTTGCCTGCGCTTAATCCAAAAGAAATTTGGGAAGAAAC
>JBBQSH010000207.1:0-5501 GCA_038214015.1 Ignavibacteriales bacterium
CCCAAAGCTAAACGCGCCAGCAAAAGTGCAGGCAGTAAACAACAAGAATAAAGAAATAATAAAACAAATCATTACCTTTGTAAAACCATTCTTTACCCTGGTCAATTTAAACCGGATTGGGTGGTCAATTTCACCGGATTACACATCACAGCCCGGACCAAAGATAATATGTTAGATTAATTTACTGCATATTGTTTTATTTTCTTGACTCTATACTCAGCCTCCTATATGTAGCCGCCATAATTGACACTAGACAGAAGCGTTACCCTTAAACCTTACACCGGATTCGTTCAGCTTGTAAAATTGATGAAGCCTATAAAAACATGTGATATGCAAATCTCGAGTAGAAAGGCTTTCATCAACTTTCCTTTGTGTTGGAACAAATCTCCAGCTGAAGCATCAAAAATAGTATCAATACCCCAATCTGCCTCAACGAGGCCTAGGATATCTATGAATCCATTAAAGAAAAATAAGGTAAAATCACTCTAAAACCTGATCAAACCAACGTTTTGAAAAAAAACTAAGCGTCATTAACAAAGTCCATAGGACATGGCATAGATTATAACCCAAAAACATCTTATAGTTAGCTGTCAAACCCTAAGCAAATCCCATATATACGGTTCGTTCAACTTAAATATCTACAAGCCCTTTTAAAATATCAAATATTTGTTTTAATTTTGTGCGTAAGGGCTCGTAGATGTTCTTGTGAGTTACCTGCAAGTTGCTTGCAACACGTAAAATAATACATCAAAACAAAAATTAAAAAATGGATATTCAACAGAAATTAAGAATTAAAAGTGCTATGATAATTTACGAATTAGAAATAGCATTGGGTAATTATGTTTTAAAAAATGATGTATTAGACAATATAAATGATGATAGCAAAGAGTCAATAATTGATAGAGAAAAAAAGAAGGGAAACGATATTTCAAAAGATAATATAAATTTAATAGTTGAATCTAGTTATTTAGATGAGATTTTTAATTTTGCTATTGACTCAACTGAAGGAACTTCAATAAATAAACATATTACTGATTTAAAACAGTTATGTTCTATTCTTGGAGTATTTGATATCCGAAATGCAATTAGTCATCCAAATAGACCTTTTCCAGATTGTTATTGGTTTAGAGCTGCAACAATTGCAAGTGATCCATTGATTGACAAAGTAGGTTTAAGTAGTGTTAGACAAGCTTTAAATTATGCAATAGAAGAAAATTTGAATATGCCTCCAGAGGATTGGGTTTCAAATGTAAGTTGGGCAATTCCAAATACATTACCGCAATCTTTTGACCACGAAATTACGGGTTTATTGGGAAGAGAAAAAGAGTTTAAAGATTTAGATTCAGTTCTTTCAAAAGTTCGAAATAATTTAATTGCAATAGTTGCTCCAGGTGGTATTGGGAAAACTGCGTTAATTTTACAATTTCTAAAAGATTTAAGCTTAAGTCCAAATTGGAGTAATAAAATTAGTTCAATAATTTTCTGCACATTAAAAAATGAAAGATTAACGGCCAATGGTCTAGAAATTATTGAAGCAATAAATGGTATTGAACAAATAAAAAATTCAATTTTTCAAGATTTAAAAAAACTTTATAATCAATTAGAAATAAATTCATTTGAAGATGCTTGTGAAAAATTACAAAATGAAAAAATTTTAATTTGTATTGATAATCTCGAAACTTTACTAATTCATTCTCAAACAGAATTTATTGAGTTTAACGAATTTTTACCAATATTTTGGCGAGTATTAGTTACAAGTAGAATTTCAATTGATTCTGCAACAACAGTTCCTTTAGAACCATTAGTAAAAAGACACGCAGTAAATCTAAGTAGAAATTACCTAAGAAAAAGAGGTGTAAATGATTTCAAGCAAGAAGATTTAGAAAAAATTGCAGATGCAGCAAACAATAATCCGTTAGCGATAAGATTAACGATTGATTTATACATCAAAGGAATAGATATTTCTCAATCTATGCAGAAATCACAAAAAGATATTGCATCTTTTTCATATAAAAATTTAATAGAATCTTTAAGCAATCATTCTATTTCAATTTTAGAAGCTATCTATGTAATTGGTGACTCAACAAAATCTGAACTTATAGATTTTTTAGATTTATCTAACGAAGAAATTACTCAATCAATAAATGAACTTTCAAAAACAAGTTTGATAATAAGACGTACAGAAGAATTTGGAAATGATAGTTATAAATTAAGTGAATCTATTAGAGATTTACTTTTAATTAATCCAAAAAACATTGAAATTAGAAATCAAATATCAGAAAGCTTAAAGAAACGTAAAGAAAAAATAATTGAACAAACTAAAAAAAATCAACAGCTAGGACTTTCTGCATTCGACGAAGATTTTGTTTCAACAGAAACAGATACTACAGTTCACGGTCTAATTGTTGATTTAAATAAATTTTTCTCAACTCATTTTACAAATAGAAATCATAATGATTTGATCGAATTAAAAACAAGGTTTGCAGATTTATTGAGATACAAATCAAATGACCATCAATTATTGTATCATTATTCAAGAATATTAAAAGAGCTTAAAGATAAACCAAGTGAATTAGAAATTTTAATTAAAGCAGAGAAAAATAATTCAGACTCGCCAAGAATTAAAATCGCAATAGGATTACATCATTTTTACAAAAGTGAATATGAAGAAGCACTAATAGTATTTAAATTCCTATTAAATAAAAAATATGATGACCCAAAAAAATCATCAAATAAATTCAGTTTTAGCTTAACAAAACTTCACTTTTTATGCCTTTTATATTTGGGCAGATACGACGAAATTATTTCTATTACAGAAAATTGGGAATCAGCACCTGTTTGGAAAGTAATGTATGGTGTTTATAGAGCTTCCGCTCTAAAAAGAAGTATTGAATTTAGTCGTCTTTCTGATAAAGAAACAGAAAACACAATAATAAAATCAATTGAAATTTTCGAACAAATATTTACAACTGAAAGTTATCAAGATGTAGCTTGCATAGAAGCAAATAAACTTATTAAGGAAATCGAAATTCTTTTGTCTAAAAAGACTTTTAGTGATAATTTCATATTTACTTGGGTTGATTTTATTTCAAAACATTTTTTTAATATTTTAAGTATATTAAAAAATGAGAGCATTGCTTCTATTGAAAATCAAAAGTTTTTAGAAAGAATATTTAACTTAAAATTAAATCCGAATCCGTTGCATTCTATTAAATGGTACGTTAATCAAGCTGAAACAACTTATGATAGAGAACACATAGAAGAGTTAACAGAAAAAGGATACATTATCGTTCAAGTTTATCATATTCCTGATGATAGAGGTTTTGGAGTATCAAATTTCTTATTTGCAGAAGATGAAGATAAAAATCAATTTTTTCTTTCAGTATATAATTTTAATGAAGGATGGAATAGATGGGGTTTTATCAAACAAAACTCAAAATTAGGAATTAAATATACTAAACTACAAACTAATGGAAAACCAACACCAGCAGAAGTAATAGTAGAAATTGAACAATATTAAACCTGCCACTAACAGCAGTTTCAAGAAATGGCGAGAAATGTGGTAAATTCACGTTTATCTTTCGCAAGAAACACCATCTTAGCAGAAAAATATTAGTTACGAAGTTCGCCACTTCATGAAGCCGCACAGCCGTTAAACAAACCCTCCTCACATTGCCCTAAATTATCGATCGTACATTGCTGATAATGAGTGGAATGACACTTATTTTTGTAGTATTAATTTATCACAAAAATCGAATGTAATGCACTCATAAATGAAGTATTTAAGCGACAATCACGTCGTAGAATTTGAAGAGTTTATGTCCCGATAGCTATCGGGAAAAAAACTTCTCGAAGCGCACCATTAAGACTTATGTCCAGATCGTCAAACAGCTCATCAATTGGTGTGAAGAACACCATTTTAATATACCCATGAGTGCTGATATAGTACGTAAATATCTGCTGTAACGCTTTAATCAGGGTAAGGACTGGCAGACTGTAAATTATGACTACTCCGCCATCCAGAAGTTTTTCAAAAATGTACTGATGTTATCGTGGAGTCTGACAAAATTACCCCGTGCCCGCAAGGAGAAGAAACTGCCTTCCATTTTGTCAAAAAAAGACGTCGTCAAAATCATCGAATCAGCAGCCACTTTTAAACAACAGGTACTCCTTACATTTGTATATGTGACAGAAGCCCGGCTCAGTGAGACGATCCATGTGAAGATCGAAGACATCGACTCCCATCGGATGCAAGTGCGTATCAACCAACCCAAAGGAAACAAAGATCGATATAACATCTTACCCATCCTGACAAGCCTCTTTTATTTTCAATTTTGACTACTTACTAGCTGTGTAAGGCTTTGCACAGTTCCTTCTCTAAATTGTGATTTCGTATCACGATTTTGCTTCGCAGCGTTCATTCTTAGTCCTGCTTACCTGCCCGACTCGTGAGCAGGCGGGCCTGCCCGACTCGTGAGCAGGCGGGCCTGCCCGACTCGTGAGCAGGCGGGCTTCAGTGCATGGATCACTCCATACTCCGCTGCGGCGGACAGCTTGCTAATACTTCAGGGCGTTACACCTGCGTATGAGAGACTTTCACTCTCAAGATAATCTGTTCCTAAAAAACAGTTTGTACACCTACCTTTATAGTCTTACATTTACCATTCAAGGCACAAAGCACAAATGACACATTTGGTTTTACCCGCCACACGAGCCAAGCAATAAGTAAAATATATGGTGTAATGGCAAATAGGCTGTGCAACGAAGTCACAAATTTCAACGGGTGGTAACGGCAATGTTATCTTAAGATAATGTACATATATACTTTTGTGTATAAATTAATATATACTTTTTAGTATAAATTAAAAAATAATGCGTATATTTGTATTTTTTATCTAAATCTTTATAAAATTGATTAAAAAATCATGAAAATAACAGCACAGGACGAGTATGGTTTAAGAATATTGGTGCGAATCGCAAAGTGTAAGGATAAGGCTGGCTTAAGCATTCCGCAGCTTAGTGATGCAGAAGGGCTGTCACAACCCAATGTTTCCAAATTAACCCGAATACTTCGTATGGAGGGCTTGATTAACAGCACCAAAGGACATGTTGGAGGATATGTACTTGCCAGACCTGCTGCCGATATTACGGTGAATGATGCTTTGAAAGCTTTAGGTGGACGTTTGTTTGATGAAGAATTTTGTGCCAATCATGTGGGAGTGCTAAAACTGTGCACTAATTCTGTTGATTGTTCTATTCGTTCACTTTGGTCAATGGTGCAATCTACTATTGACAAGCTACTGGATAAGATAACACTGGCAGATTTATCGAATAGTGAAAAGGAAGCTGCATGTACTTTTCAAAGTTTATTTGAAGAACATACCAATTAAAAAGAATAAAAATAGATTATTAATAATTAATACCTAAACAAAATGATAACAGTTTCAGAAAGTGCAAAACAACATGCGTTAAGTTTGATAAAAAGCGAAAATAGCCCTGAA
>JBBQSH010000208.1:0-5453 GCA_038214015.1 Ignavibacteriales bacterium
GGGATTACAAACGTTGATCCGTTAAAATATGATTTGCTGTTCGAAAGATTTTTAAATCCTGCAAGAAGATCAATGCCCGATATTGATGTTGATTTTGCTGATGATCAGCGAGGTGATGTTATTGATTATGTGCGTGAAAAATATGGAGCTGAATGCGTAAGCCAGATAATCACTTTTAACAAATTAACTTCAAAAGCTGTTTTAAGGGATGTTGCACGAGTTTTAAAAATTCCAATTCCAACAGTTAACAAGATTACTAAATTTATTCCTTCAAAGTTTGGTAAAGTTTATTCGATTGATCAGGCATTGGCAGAAGTTCAGGATTTAAAATGGGTAAAGGAATCCAACGAAACTGATATACAAAATCTTATTAAGTATGCTAAAGTTTTAGAAGGAATGAATCGCAACGCATCCAAGCATGCGGCAGGTGTTGTAATCACACCTGATGAAGTTAGTAAATATGTTCCGCTTGCAAACGCAGTGTCGCAGCAGGATATTGTTACTCAATATACGATGAAGGATATCGAAAATGCCGGATTGTTAAAGATGGATTTTCTTGGGCTGCGTACACTTACGATAATTCGTGATGCAATTGATATGATTAAAAAAAATCATAATGTAGAAATTGATATTGATAATGTTCCGCTTGATGATGAAAAAACTTTTCAACTATTTGCAAAGGGACAAACAACCGGAGTGTTTCAGTTTGAATCCGGGCCTATGCGAGAGTACTTAAAACAGCTTCATCCAACAAGTTTAAATGACCTTGCGGCTATGAATGCATTGTACCGACCGGGTCCGATGGAATTTATTGATGATTTTATTGATAGAAAGTTTGGAAGAAAAGAAGTCAAATATTCGCATAAAATTCTAGAGCCAATTTTAAAAGAAACTTATGGAATTATAGTTTATCAGGAACAGGTTATTCAGCTTGCAAACAAAGTTGGAGGAATGAGTTTAGCTGATGCTGATCTTTTACGAAGAGCAATGGGCAAAAAAGATCTTAAAGTAATGGAAGATCAAAAAATAGTTTTTGTTGATGGTGCAATAAAAAATGGCGTTGATAAAAAAAATGCTCTCGAAATTTTTGAAACGATATTTAAGTTTGCTAATTACGGATTTAATAAAAGTCATGCCGTTGCTTACAGCTTTATAGCATATCAAACAGCTTATCTTAAAGCACATTATCCAGCAGAGTTCTTAGCTGCCAACTTAAAAAATGAATTTGAAAACACAGATAAAGTAACAAAGTTTCTTGATGATTGCCGTAAACTAAAAATAGAAGTACTTCCACCGGATGTTAATAATCCATCACTACACTTTGAAGCGGAAAACGGAAAAATAAAATTTGGAATGTCTGCAATTAAGAATGTTGGAGTTCCGGCAGTTAAGGAAATTATTAATGCAAGAAATAATCTTGGCAGAGATTTTAAAAGCATTTATGATTTTTGTGCAAACACAGATAACCGTATCGTTTCAAAACGCGCTTTGGAAGGATTAGTGCTTGCAGGCGCATTTTATTCAATGAATATGAATCGTGCTCAGCTTTTTGAGGTTGTTGAAACAGCTTTGGATTATGCGCACAAAATTCAAAACTCAAAAATGCTTTCAAGCGATTCATTGTTTGGTGAAGCTGAAGATGTTCAGTTAAAAGAACCCACTTTGCCAAATACTAAACCCTGGACGGAAAAAGAATTTCTTGCACAGGAAAGAAAAGTGATAGGTTTCTATTTAACTGATCACCCGCTTCGAAGATATGAACTAGAGTATAAATCGTTCTCAACAATTCATTTAGGTGAAACTGAAGATATAATCGAAAAAAGTGATGTAAGAGTTTGCGGAGTTATAACTGAGCTTAAAACAAAGTTTGATAAAGCGGGAAGAACAATGGCTTTCTTCAAGCTTGATGATCTAACAGGTAGTTGTGAGTGTTTAATGTTCTCAAAGGCTTACGATGAATTTGGAAAGTTTGTTGAAGATGAGGAAGCAATTTTTGCAATTGGCAGTCTTGAAAGCAGCGGTGATGCAGTTAAGATGCAGGTTAATAAAGTTATTCCCATGAAAAAAATTGCTAACGAGCTTACGGAGAGTCTTAAGCTGCAAATCAGCAAAGAAAAAATATCAACTGAAAAACTTAGTGAATTGAAAAATATCTTAATGAATCATGAAGGAAGCATTCCTGTCTTTATCAAACTTACCGAAAACGGAATTGATAAAGGAAAATTATTTTCACTTCAGGAAATCCGTGTAAAGATAACATCTGAACTATTAAAGTCTCTAACAAACTTATTAGGGGAGGAATCTTTGATACTAAAATCAAAGTAAATTCCAAATTAATTTTTGTTGTTTCACTTTGTTCGATTTTGTATTATTGCTTCAGTTATTAACACAAAACTTATAGGAAAATATTTAAATGAGACGTAACGACAAGCAAGAATACTGGGCTCTTATATTAGGTGCCTCATCCGGATTTGGAGAAGCTACTGCATTAAGATTAGCCAAAGATGGATTTAATATTCTTGGCGTTCACTTAGATCGACAGGCAACAATGCCAAATGTTGAAAGAATTATAAATGAAATAAAATCATCGGGTGTTGAAGCAATATTTTACAATGTAAATGCCGCTGATGAATTTAAACGAAATGAAATCATAACTGAAATAAAATCTTTACTAAATGGAAGACCATTAGTAAAAGTTATAATGCACTCACTTGCATTTGGAACATTAAAACCATTTGTACCAAGCGAAACTGAACAGGCAATTACTAAAGCACAAATGGAAATGACGCTCGATGTAATGGCTCACTCACTTGTTTATTGGGTGCAGGATGTTGTTGCAAACAATCTGCTTTCACAAAGTGCAAGAATTTTTGCAATGACTAGTTCGGGAAGCCATTCTGCTATCCCATATTATGGAGCTGTATCGGCTGCAAAAGCTTCCTTAGAATCCCACGTAAGACAACTTTCCGGGGAACTTGGCAGTAGATTTGGAGCATCGGTTAATTCTATAATGGCAGGCGTTACAGATACACCTGCGCTGCGTAAAATTCCCGGCAACCTGGACATGATCGATATCGCACAAAGAAAAAATCCGCACGGAAGATTAACCACTCCTGAAGATGTAGCAAAAGTAATTTCACTGCTTTGTAAAGATGGAGGCGAATGGATTTCAGGCGGGTTGATTCATGCTGATGGCGGCGAAGATGTAGTTAACTATGTTGGACAGGGGAAAAAATCTTAATCATCATATTTATATTCTTAATAATTTTTTAAGGAACTTGAAATGAAACCTATAACTTTTACTGACGATAATTTTGAAACTGAAGTTTTGCAATCAGATAAACCTGTACTTGTAGATTTTTGGGCAGTCTGGTGCGGTCCGTGTAAAATAATTGCGCCTTTTGTTGAAGAGCTTGCTTCTGAATTAGAAGGCAAAGCGAAAGTTGGAAAACTTGATGTTGACAACAATCAGGAGAGCGCCATAAAATATGGTGTTAGAAGCATACCAACTGTATTGATTTTTAAGGGTGGAAAAGTAGTTGATACAATAATTGGTGCTGTTCCAAAAATTCAATTGAAGCAAAAATTGGAAGCAGCATTTTAAACAAAATTTGAGTGACACATCAAGCTAATGGATTGTATAGATTACTTTTTATACGAAACTTAAGGTATTACTCAGTAGGTAAGATTATTAATTAAGTGGTTTAGAATGAATTTTAGAGGAAAATAGAATCTCTTGACATTATAAGCAAAAAATATTATTTCATAACAGCAAATAAAAAAAGTTTTATTTCTTGACTAAAATCACAAACAATTGTAATTTGAGCGAGAATTTTAAGATAAAAAAATTTAATTGACTTTTTTATTTAATTAACTAAAAAACACTTAACACAAAAGGAGATCATTATGATCAGAAAACTTTCCGTTTTGTTTCTAGCAGTGGCATTCATTAGTACTGCCTTTGCTCAGGAACGTAGTGTTGGTGATGAGAAGAGAATAGTTCCTGATATGAACTATGTAGCTCCTCAATCTCCGACTACAACTTTAGAGAGCATTAATGCTATCGGTGAAACCTTCATCACTACCGATTATGATTACGGTGGTAATAATGTTATCCCAAAAATGATTTCGCTTGCTGATATTGATGGTACTGGTGATTTAGACCCATTCTTTGTAGGAATGGTTAGAGATAACGTAGCCGCAGTTACAAGATATATTGCTTTCGGTTATAGTGCTTTTGGTGCACCTATAGATGCATTCCGTGCTTTTGCCCCTACTCAATCACTTGGTTGGGGAACAACACAACTTTGTGTTGGCGGTGCTTTAGACGGCAAAGCTTTAGTTATGGCTCACGCAGGTGGTACATCCTGGCACTCAGTAATTGATTTAGTTAACTTAGCTCCTGTTGAACCATTTCCTCAAACTACATTCGGTACCAACTTCCCTGATTTTGTTTATCAAAATGATGGAACAATCTGGACAACCAATACAGATGGTATTATTAGAAAATCGACAGACGTCGGTGCTACATTTGTTGACGTAGCTCCTGTCGGCTCAGGTGACCCCAATGTATATCTTCTTGCCGCAAATGGTCCTTCAGAAAATCCATTATATGGTAATTCAACAGGTCAATATATGGCTACTGTTGGTGCTTGGGCACTCGCAAGTGGTGTTGATACAACCGATGATGTTGTTTACTGGTATGGCACAAATGATTTTGGTGCTAGCTGGAACGGTTTGGTTATTGGTACAGACGCAGTTTATGGTCAGGTTGCAAATAATCCTAACTTAGCTCCTCACTTTGAAAATTTTGGACAATTAAATGCTAATATTGATGAAACAGGAACAACACATGTTGTAATGAATGGTTATGGCGAAGGTATAAGCGGTGTTGATACAGTGAACGCATACCCAATAGTTTATTGGAATAGTAATAATGCTGAATGGTTAGAAATTTCTATCCCTTCAATAGCTTTCGAACCAAACGCTACAATGACTACACTTCGTCCAGGTAATGGAGTTGGTCAATCCTATCCATCAGTAAGTGTTACAGATGATGGACAATTTATATTTGTAATTTGGACAGCACCTGAATATACAGGTACAGTTGGCGCAAGCCCAATTAATATTTATGCTGGTACAAATTCAATTTTCTATACAGATCTTCATTGGACAACTTCTACAGATGGTGGACAAACTTGGGCTGCACCTCAAGTAGTAGGAGAGCCAAACGTTTCTGAAACTTATGCAAACGTTGCAAGAAGATTAGAAATATTACCAAATAATGATGTTAAAGCTCACTTTGTATTCTTTGTTGATGCTATTCCTGGAACTTCTCTATTTGCTGCTAACAACGAAAATGCATTAGGAACCTGGCAGTATATGTCAGCAGTTGTTGGTAACTATACACCTAGCGCAAATATTCCTGTAACATTCCAGGTTGATATGGGCGT
>JBBQSH010000209.1:0-5451 GCA_038214015.1 Ignavibacteriales bacterium
CATATTAGTAAGGAATGAAATATGAAAAATATATTATCACTCGATGAACGAATAAATGAGTTAGTTAAAAAGAAGTTATCTATCTGTGAATGTAATCCCTGTACATGCCCCAATCAAAAAAAAGATGAATACTTTACAGAATTGAATGCCATATTAACAAGTTTTAATATAGAAAGATTTACTTATTATTTATATAAGAATCACTTTCAGAAAAAATTGAATTTATAAGTTTTATAAATGATTGTTTTATTTGGATGTAAAGTAAATCTGGTTATTTATTTAAATTAATTTCATAAAAAAAGGAGTCGTTATGAGCACCCACATTGATGAAGGCGCAGTAAAGATAATTGAAATCATCGGTATTTCTTCAAAAAGCTTTGATGATGCAATTACTCAAGCACTAGATAAAGCTTCAAAAACTGTAAATGGAATAACAGGAATTGAAGTAACAAAACATATGGCAAGTGTTGAAGCTGGCAAGATAAAACAGTACAAAGTCAATCTTAAACTTGCTTTTCCTGTTGTGTAAAAGTGAAAGAAGAAATTATGTCTTTCCAATTTAAATATGGTTCTGGTTTATCATTATTATTCGGAGGTTTTATGAGACACTCATTTTATTATCTATTAACGATTATTCTATTACCTTTTACATCAATATTATCCCAAAGCGGCAATACTTATGTGGGTGTTGAATCCTGCGGTATGTGCCATAAAACAGAAAAGCAAGGCAGTCAGCTTTCAATCTGGCAGAACAGTGCTCATTCAAAAGCATTTGAGACTCTAAAAACAGATACGGCAAATCAAATCGCAAAAGATAAAGGTTTCTTGAAACCTGCATCTGAAACATGGGAATGTTTGAAATGCCATGTTACCGGCTATAATCTTGATGCAACAATGTTGGGTAAGAAATTTAAAGTTGAAGATGGCGTTCAATGTGAAACTTGTCATGGCGCCGGATCAGCTTATAAAGATATGAAGGTAATGAAAGATAAAAAGTTGGCAATAGAAAAAGGATTAATTGTACATGATAAACTTGAAGAATTTTGCGTAAGCTGTCACAATAATGAAAGTCCGACTTTCGTAAAGTTAGATATTAGCGAAGCCTGGAATAAAATTAAACATGACGTTCCAAAAGAATAGAAATAGTTTTCTAAAGCATAAATAATGTTTGACCCCGATAGATAAAGAGCTTGTGTAAAAATTAAAAATAATGTGGTAGCCGCAGGTTTCAGCCGGCGATATTCAATTGTAAACGCAACCTGAAGGTTGCGGCTACCAGAACAAATCGGATTTTCACACAGCTTCTTAATTTCGGGATTTTTATTAATTCAATTCCAATATCCTCTATCCCCTCACCTAAAAGATGTAGTTCCTTTTTCATCCTCTTGATCTATTTCTTTACCTACTGCATTTCTATAGTTTCAAGCAGGTTAATTAACATATTGAAAGGTAATACAATGAAAGCAATAATGGCTTTTGTTTCTGTACTAATTTTGTTTGTTCTTGTCATACCCGTTAATGCAAGTGGAAAAGGTGATCTGCAAAAACATTTTAACAATGTTGCTAATAAAGTTAAGGCATCGGAGAATGCAGCAGAGAAACGTGCGATCCTTGAAAATTCATTTAGGGATATGTCCGACGCTTTAGACAAAGTTCAAAGTTCTTTCTTGGTTTCTAAAGAAGATAAAGATGGCATTGAAAATCTAAAAGCTACACTGAAAGAACACCAGGATGAGCTTGCTGGAATTAATGGTTACGACCGCGTGCCTGATTCACAGTTAAATAATTTTTCAAGTTATGTAGTACAAAATATGGAGCAAGCTGATAGCACAATTACAATTAGTGTGGTCGCACTTGTTCTGATTATTCTTTTGGTTGTATTGTTATTATAACAGGTTAAATGAAAGAACATTTGAACTTCGAGATTCGGAAATCTTACACCATATCGGTTAAGAATATTCTCTGCTCGCAGTTTTTTATGCTGTTTTGTTTTTCAGTCATTTTTGCAATTATCTCAGCATGCAGTTCCGATTTGGTGCTTAAGACTGAATCACAACAAGATAGCGGAAGTGTGTTTAAGACCAGGTATTCAATTGTTTTTGTAATTCATGGTGATGGTGATTATTTGTATCACGATACCAGTAACAATAATTACAACGCAGATGAAGAAACTCTGGTAAATGCAAAAAATGTTGCAATGGAAAATCCAAATGCGGAGGTGTTTATCTTTCACCAAAAACCAAGAAAACACTTCCTGTTTTTTTTTCCGCGTAAAGATGGCGAGTTCTATTACTATCGGAACGGACGGCTCATTGTAGATGAAACATATTGGCGTGATCAGGAAAAATCAAACTTTGATATGGAAGTTGCATACTATAATCGCTTTCAAGTGGTAAATCAGAACAAGCTGATAAAAATGTTTCTGTACTTTGGGCATGAGATTCCTGAGTTTGGCGGAGTAGGCTATGACGAATCGTACCCTGATAGAACATTCAACATAGATGATCTCGCGATCGGATTGAAAGGATTCACAACTGATTCTTCAATATTCGATCTTACAATTCTCTCAACTTGTTTTGGTGGTACACCCTATACTGTCAGCAAACTTGGATCATTGTCAAAAATAATTATTGCCTCTCCGGAAAATCTTCATTTATCTTACTTTGATCTTAGTTCGTTAGAAAGACTTGATATCAATTTACAGGATGACGACGTACTTCCTTTTGCAAAGAGATTTGCTCAACAATCATTTGATAGACTGACTAGAAATATCCAAACAGAAGTTAGTGTTGTTGTGTATGATGTAAAAAATGTTCAAAAATTCTTAAACTCAATTAAGGATGATTATAATAATACATTGGATAGTTTGAAAGGATTGACACAAGCCGATCTGGCAGTGATAGATCATTGCGATTGTGCTGACATTCCCGCTTACAAAATCTCAACAATAAAAGATGGAGTTGATGTTTTGTACCGATCAGCAAGATTCGGAAGATCAAAAAACAAAAAAACTCATTCCGGGTGGGAATGCTGGAAGTACTGATTATTTTTATGCAGTCGGATAATTAATTAGTTAACAGCAATATCGATTTACACATGTAAGTTTGCTCAACCTTAGGATGTAGTTCCTTTTTCATCCCTTAGCCCGATTGTACCATCCTACTGAACTGCGTATAATATTATATAGAATCCTTAAAGGATTACATAAATTATTTTCAAGAAAAATTAAAAAGGAGTAACAAATGAATAAACTTGAAATCAAAGGAAACTGGAATGAAGCAGCTGGCAAGCTTAAACAGCAATATGCAAATCTTACTGATGATGATTTACTTTTAGTAAAGGGAAAAGAAGAAGAACTATTAGGCAGATTACAGAAAAAACTTGGAAAAACTAAAGAAGAAGTGCAAAAGATAATTTCAGAGGCTTAGAAGTTCTTTGCAAGAACTTTAATGTATCCAGGATGTGCAGGATTAAGGAAGATTCGATCAAAAATTATTAAATGTTTCTAAACAATTTATTAGGAGAAAATTATGAAAATCAAATATTTCATCGCAGCAGTTATCCTGTTATTCGCAGGATCAGTATTTAATGGTTGTGACAACAAACGGGAAAATGTAGAAGATGCAAAAGACAATGTAACAGAGGCAAAACAGGAATTAAAGGAAGCACAGGCTCAATATGAGAATGAATGGAAACAATTTAGAAGTGATCAAGAATCAAAAATTACTGCTAACGAAAAAAGAATTGCAGAATTCAGAGCTGAAAGTAAAACTGCAAGCGGAAAATTCAGAGCTAAATATGAAAAAGAAGTTGTGGCATTGGAACAAAAAAATACAGAGCTAAGAAAAGAGCTTAATGAGTATAAGTTTGAAGGAAAAAATAATTGGGAAGAATTTAAAAATGATTTCAATCGTGAAGTGGATGATATTATGGTTGGTCTTAACGATATATTCTCAAAGAAAGATTAACAGTAAATTATTTTTTAATGGAAATGAATATGGCAACTGATGAAATGATAATAGATAGTGATCGTTTTGTAATGCTTGATTTAGTAAATACTATAAGTGAAAATGAAACGACCAAAGGCTATCCCATTGTTCAGATTGTTTCTCCATTAAGCAAAAGCACTTATCAGAGTATTGAAGCTATCAAGAATCGTATTGGCAGGGATTTAAAGTTTGAAGAAAAAAGAGAAGATCTATTTACCATTACTCTTAGTATTGATGAGGATTATAAAAATCAGTTGTTCAGGTAAATATTAGAGGAGGTAACATCTTGTGTGTTAAACATATAACTATTTGCCTGAACATCCTGATCTTTAATTGTTTAGATCCTGTAAACAAACATTTAATGAAAGGAAAAGAGCTATGTCACTTATAACATTAGTAATCGTTCTAGTAGTTGTTGGGGTTGTACTTTGGCTTATTAACAGTTACATCCCGATGCAATCAACTATCAAGAAAATCTTGAATGTGGTTGTGATTATTGCGGTGGTTCTGTGGCTGCTTAGTGCCTTTGGAGTTATAGGAAGCCTTGACACTATTCGCATCGGAACGTAAAAAGATATTTGGTTTCTTCATTCATAGCGATGATTTGCTTTTATTAAAACGGAAATAAGAAACACAAAAAATAATTTCGAAGTTTTAACTGCTAGTTTGCCGGAAGTTATAGAAGCTCTTATTGCAGTAGTTTCAGGGATAATGGATTAAATCATATAAATTTTTCTAAACAATTGATAAGGAGAATTATGAAAAATACATATTTCATTTTAGCGGGCAGTCTGCTAATTGCAGGATTATTCTTTACAGGTTGTACCGACAATCGAGACAATGCCAAAGACAATGTTGAACAGGCAAACCAGGATATGATTGATGCACAGATTCAATTTGAACAAGACTGGCAGCAATTCAAAAGTAATGCTGAATTAAGAATTAATTCTAACCAGCAGCAAATTGATGATTTCAAAGCTGCGATGAGAGCTACCAGCACAAAGTTTAAAGCTAAGTATGAAAATGAAGTGCTGACCTTAGAACAAAAAAATATTGAGTTAAAGAAAAAGCTGAATGATTTCAAATATGAGAGAAAAGAAAATTGGGAAGAATTTAAAATATCGTTTAATAATGATATGGATGTTCTCGGAAATGCACTTAACGATATTTTCTCAAAAAAGAATTAACAATAAATTAATTTTTAATTGAGTTTGAAATGGCGATAGCAGGAACAGTATCGGGCAGTGAACGTTTTATAATACTTGATCCGTCTGAAACGGAGAAACAAAATTATGATATCCGAAACATCGATAAAATTCAAATTATAGACCCTGCAAATAAAAATCCTTATATAGATATTAATTCTGTAAAGCAACCTTATGGAGAAGCTATATCACAAATGGAAAAAAGAAAACTTCGGTCTATAATTACTCTTAGTACTGCTGCGGAGTATAAAAATCAA
>JBBQSH010000210.1:0-5449 GCA_038214015.1 Ignavibacteriales bacterium
ACCCTTAGATTTGTAACAGTAATTTTTAATAATATCATTTAAAATGAATCAAAATATTTTTATACAACAACTTATAATAAAAGCACAAAGGAGAGTATTTCTATGGCTCGTAAGAACGTGTTGATAATGGGCGCTGCTGGAAGAGATTTCCACAACTTTAACGTCTTCTTCAGAGATAACAAAGACTACAATGTTGTAGCATTTACCGCAACACAAATCCCAAACATTGAAGGCAGAACTTATCCCAAACAACTTGCCGGCTCACTTTATCCAAACGGAATAAAAATCTACGAAGAAAAAGAATTAGAAAACCTCATTAAAAAATTAAAAGTTGATGAAGTGGTTTTTTCATATTCAGATGTTCCATTCGAATATGTTATGACTAAAGCATCAATCGTTAATGCTTGCGGTGTATCTTTCCGTTTACTTGGTGCTGCAGAAACTGAAGTTAAAAGTACAAAACCTGTTATAGCGGTTTTAGCTGTTAGAACCGGTTGCGGAAAATCTCAAACATCACGTAAAATTGTTGATGTTTTAACTGCTGCTGGAAAAAAAGTGGTAGCAATTCGCCATCCAATGCCTTATGGAGATTTAGTAAAACAAAAAGTACAACGCTTTGCAACTTATGCTGATCTTAAAAAACATAAATGTACAATTGAAGAAATTGAAGAATACGAACCACACGTTGCAAGAGGCGGAGTTATTTACGCCGGTGTAGATTACGAAGCAATCTTACGTGAAGCTGAAAAAGAAGCCGATGTAATTTTATGGGATGGTGGAAATAATGATTTTTCTTTTTACAAAGCTGATGTAACTTTTACAGTTGTTGATCCGCACAGACCCGGACACGAAATGAAATATTATCCAGGTAATACTTCTTTACGTTTAGCAGATGCAGTTGTAATAAATAAAATTGATTCTGCCGATAACGCAGCTATAAACATAGTTAGAGATAATATTAGAAAAGTAAATCCTAATGCAACAATTATTGAAGCAGCTTCACCTGTTACAGTTGAACATCCTGAAACGATTCGTGGTAAACGTGTTCTTGTTGTTGAAGATGGACCAACATTAACTCATGGCGAAATGAAATACGGCGCCGGCGTTGTTGCTGCATTAAAACTTGGCGCAAAAGAACTTGTTGATCCAAGACCTTATACTGTAAAATCCATCAGCGCAACATTTGAAAAATATCCAAACATTGGTGTACTTCTTCCTGCAATGGGATACGGTGCTGCACAATTAAAAGATCTTGAAACAACAATCAACAATACAAAATGCGATGCAGTTGTAATTGGAACTCCAATTGATCTTAGCAGATACATTAAGATTAAAAAACCAAGCACACGCGTTAAATATGATTTGCAGGAAATCGGAGCTATAACTGTTGAAACAGTTCTGAGAGAAAAGAAAATTATAAAGTAAGTTCTTAATTTATTTATTGCCACGACTTTTAGGGTCTGTTGCATAACTGTTGGATTTGTCATTTCGACCGACGGGAGAAATCTTTTCTGCTTAATCATTGAAGATTTCTCAGTCGAATCCGCCGCCGCGGACTTCGAAATGACTTTTTGTAGATTCGCAATAAACCCTAAAGGGCGTGGCAATTTTAAACGCAAAAATTTTTAACCACGTTTTTCAGGGGCTTGTATGAAAAAGTTAGTTTTGTTATTTGTTCTCGTTTATTCAACAATTTCTTACAATCAGACAATAAACAATGAATCCCAAGCAAATCTATTTCCTCAAGGATATGGAATAAAATTACTCAACTTCACAGGTACTTCCTCTATAATAAATGATGTTTCTAATTTAGGATTTATGAATCCTGCCTCCATTTCAAACTTTGAAAATTATTCATTTGGAGTTTCATATCAGTTTAGTTCCAGTATTGATGAAGCGTGGATCGCAGATTTTGGTTTTGATCGGATCCATGATTTTTATCCACAGTCATTCGGTGCTATAGCAAAGTGGAAAGATTTTTCGTTCGGTTTGGGATTCGGGCAAAAATATAATGGAGCGCCTGAATTTGGGCCAATACTTGTTACAAGTATTCAAGATCCGGATGGAACTGGTGAATATATTACTCCAGTTATTGAAAAGTTAATTCACAGTTATTCATTTTCAGCGGCTTATTCTTTTAAGGAATTAATGAAAACAACAAATGAATTTTCACTCGGTTTCAGATATAACTTAAACCGTTTTAACGAGTACGATGAAATTGGAGAATTAGTTGGAGAAGCTGAGGATTATTTTCACAGTTTTAATATCGGATTGTTTAGCTCGTTTAAATTGGATGAAACCAGAAATATTTCTTTAGGTTTGAGTTATGAAACAAAATCAGAGTTTAAAGCACAGTTTGAAATTAATTCTGAAATCATACAAGATCCTGACCCAATCAATCCGCCAGCCTATAATAAAGTTGAGTCATATTTAATTGGATCAACACCTGCAGAATTAAGAATTGATTGTGGAGTTGATGCTACTTCCACACTAAAATTTCTTTTTAACCTTACGAATATATTCTGGGATGACCAATCAGATAATGTCAAAGATCAAGTTGAATTTTCTACAAGTACCCTATATGCTTTTAACGAACAATTTAACTCTTCACTTGGTTTTTATTTTACTGATTATAAATATAAAGAAGCTTATTTCTCTCAACTCAATAGTGAGCTTAATGCTTTCTTTATTACGGCAGGACTTAAATTCAGTAACGATATTTTCTCTGCTGATTTAGCAATTGCAGATTCACATCTGTTCTCCGGTGATTTTAGAAAACAAACAATTGGTAAATTGGCTATTGGAGTTAGTTTATAGTTTTAATCTATTTGCCTCATCTTAGTCGAGTGCACTAATATGTCATTCCCACGAAAGTGGGAATCCAATATGTTCTTAATTTCATTAGAATGGATCCCCGTTTTCACGGGGATGACAAAACAAAATTTGTGCGACTTTATTGGCAGTCACGAACCACTTCGTGACTGTGCTTAGGATTTTATTTTAGGGCAAACATTTTTAGATATTTATTTTTATCGAGCATTTATAATTTTGCTATCATCATTCAGGGAGAGTTTATGAAAACTAAAATTTTTGTTCTCGTTCTTTTTTCACTTCTAAGTTTTACAAATATATCCTACTCACAGGGAGAAACAGCCGTGCCATTTTTAACCTTTCCTGTTTCACCTTCACAAACAGGAATGGGAGTAACTGGAGCGTCATTACCCGTCGATGATCCATTTGGTTTTTTATTAAATCCTGCTCAGCTAGGACACATTAGTCAATCAACAAATCTTTCCTTTGCATTCTATCCTGGTAAAGTAAAACTATGGGGTTTTGATGAATTTACTATTAATAGTTTTGCAATTAATGCCGGTTACAATTTTAAAGAGTTGCTTAAAATTCCCATTAGTTTTGGTGTTGGTTATGCAAATTCAAAATATACAATTGATTACTCTAATGCTTTACAATCCACTTTTGAAGAAATGGAACAATTTTCAACTTTTTCTTTCGGTGTTGGAATCGATTATTATATTCAGCTTAATGCTGGGATTAGTTCAAAAACTATTATCTCAAAAATTCCAGATTATACCTCATCATTTTCTCCTCCACCTGTGTACGAAGCAAATGCTAATGCGATTGACTATGGCTTCCTTATCAATATTCCTGTAATAAGGCTCATTGATGATCAGTTAAGCTTTGAAATATTTGATAATAATCCGGCAAAACCATTTTTCGATTTATCATTAGGATACTCACAATTAAACATCGGGGACGAAATCTATTATGTAGATCCAGCGCAATCAGATCCGCTTCCCAGAACAGCCAAGTTAGGTTACGGAATTTCTACTGGATTTGATTTTGATATCGATAATACATTCATACGTGCCTTTAGCATTGATTTTACAGTTGATGCTGAAGACAAACTACTTGAATATGAAATTATAAATTCAGGTAATCCTGTAATTCCTGATATGAAGCGGTTCAAGGACTATCAATCCTTTATTGGCGATATAAATATTGGTAAAAATATTTTTCAGATTGAGGGGGATGAAAATGTAATTTCCAAAGCAGGCTTTCAAATTAATGTTTTTGAGTTTTTCACTTACAAGCGAGGTCATCTTAGTGGTGATGGATACAATTCTGTTAAGACAAATGGTTATGAAATTAGAAGTAAAGGAATTTTAAAATTTATTAATGCTGTTAGTGATAATGAAGTAATTAAGTTCATAACGAACTGTTTTGATTTAAGATACTCATATTCAAAATATTCTATTGAGGCTGGTTTTGAAACAAAATTCCATGGATTATCGATTTATGTTCAAAACTTAAATTCTTTATTTTAGTACAATTTTTATATGTAAAGAGTTTTTTAATGTAATTAATAACTAATTGTCATTCCCACGAAAGTGGGAATCTATTTATTTAAAGTATTGTGGATTCCCGTTTTCACGGGAATGACAAACACAGATAAGGATTAAAATGATAATAGACAAACTTTCAAACTCGCATCTCTATTCAGGACTTGGAGAAAGAATTAACAAAGCATTTGCTTACTTAAATGAAACGGATTTTTCCAAAATGGAATTAGGCAAATATGAAATTGATAGTGATAACATTTTTGCTTTAGTAAATGAATACAACACCAAAGACGAGAGTGAAGGAAAACTCGAAGCACACAAAAAATATATTGATGTTCAGTTCGTAGCTAAAGGAAAAGAATTAATGGGGTACGTTCCGCTAGGAAATCAAGAAGTAATTGAAGAATACAGCGAACAAAACGATATATCATTTTTCAGCGGAGAAAAATCTTTCGCACAAGTTGATGAAGGAATGTTTGCAATCTTCTTTCCTACTGATATCCACTTACCGGGAATTAAAGTAAATGAAAAATCTTATGTCAAGAAAGTCGTGATTAAAGTTAAGGCTTAATTGCTTTTTGTTTTTAGCGTTAAACCTTATTTTAAGTTATGACTAAAAGAAAATTACTAAAAGCGTTAAAGCGCATTCAGCACTTGCCAAAGGGAATTAATCTTCTCAGATATTCCAATAATAAAATTCAAACTCTCCTGCTTGATAAATCTAAAAGTCTAAAGGTGTCATATCCTTCATCTATAATGATTGAACTTACAAATCATTGCAACATAAAATGTATTACGTGCGCACGCGAGTATGCTTTTGGTGATGCGATGGATAAAGGATTTATAGATTTCGAAAAATTCAAAAATATTATTGATGAAATTCATCCTTATGTTGATGCGATTGGTTTAACAGGACTCGGAGAAACTTTTCTTTACAAGCGAATTGATGAGGCTGTTGATTATATAAAAAGCAAAAGTAAAGGAATAATAATTTCCTGTTCTATTAATGCACATCTACCAAAAAGCATTGAGATTGCGGAAAAACTTATTAACAAGATTGATACGATCCAGATTTCAATTGATGGAATCGG
>JBBQSH010000211.1:0-5444 GCA_038214015.1 Ignavibacteriales bacterium
AAAATCGTAACAGAGAAGTAAGAACTTACTTTGCTAATTCAGATGATTTTTCTCGTGAAGGTTTGAGAGATGTTAAGGTTGAGAAAAAGGAAAGAAAATCTACACTTGAACTTTCTAAAGTTGAATTAGGAAGAGATAGAACTATTGATAAAACTAACGATACAAGAAAAGTTGAAACCCGTGAAGTAAACAAAACATCACGCGAAGATAATAAGGTAGAAACACGTGTAAGAACTGAAGACACAAAAAAAGAAACAAATAATAATGTTACTCGTAACAAAGTTGATGAACAGAGAAAAGTTCAGGAAAGAAAAGAAGTAGAGCAAAGAAACTCTGAAATTGAAAAACGAAATAATGAACAGAACAAAAGAAACGAAGAAGTAAAACGTAACGAACAAATTAAGCGAAATGAACAAATTGAAATTCAGAGAAAAGCTAATGAGCAGATGAAAAATACTCAAGAAGTAAAGGTTCCAACACGGGTTCAAAAAACTTATACTCAAGAACGTGTAAACGATAATAATGAAAGTAAGGTTGAACAAAGACAGGAAACACAGAGAACCGTTCAGCAAAGACAAGAAACTAAAAAAGTTGAACAAAGAAATCAGAACAACAACACAAGTGTAAACAGAAACACTGAAGTAAAAAGAAACGATTCAAATAACAGAACTCAAACTAAAGAGAATGATCGAACTTCAGAACAAAATAATAGAACACGCAGCAGGTAACCTGATTCAACTCTCTCCATAAATAAAGCGGTCCCAAAAATTCGGGATCGCTTTTTGTTTTAAAATCTTTATAAAAAGTAACCAAAAAAATTGCCAATTTAGCTTTACTTAGTTACGTCTGTAACAGACAAGGGAATAAAAAATGAAAAACTTTAGTTTACTTTTGTTACCACTTCTAATTAGCCAAATTATTTACTCGCAAGAAAAATTAAACCAAATTGGCTGATACAACCAAGCCAACGCAATACAGGCGAGGAGTAGAAATACAACCTGGTTATCAGAGCTACGAAGAAAGATATGAAGGAATAAACCTCGACGAAGAAAAAAGAAGTTTGTTCCCTTTGCAAAGCACAGGTATATGGACAGAACTAAATCCTAAAGTACCCAGAGTAGATTATTTAGGTTTGCATTTTGTAAACAAGGATACAGGCTGGACTTGCGGTGATCTTGGTGCAATAATAAAAACAACAAACGGCGGAGGAGAATGGACAATCTCAGAAACCAATACTACCACACTTCTTCTCAAAGTCCATTCATTTAATGAGCAAATAGTAATAGTAACAGGATATAATGGAACTATACTCCGTTCTACTGATGGTGGAGTAACATTTAACCAAGTAACCAGTGGAGTAACCACTGACTTGTGGAGTGTAAAGTTGTTGAACGATACAGTTGGCTTTATATGCGGATTAAACCAGACTTTATTTAAAACAACAGATGCAGGACAAAGCTGGCAGTTTGTCAATACGGGAATAAACCAACATTATTGGGCAATTGATTTTCTTAATGAACAATTTGGAATGATAGCCTGTGGAGGTGGGATTGTCCTTAAAACAACAAACGGAGGAAATTCTTGGACACAGATACAGGCAGGAGATGCAAGCGCTTTATATACAATTGATATAATTGATACATTACACATAGCAGGAGCAGGAGCAAACGGAAAAAATGTTTATAGCAGTAACGGCGGAACTAGCTGGATACAAAACAACCGCTTGCAGCACGATGAGCTAAACAGCATAAGATTTATTGATACAGAAACAGGATATACAATAGGCACTTATGGTGGTGATAGCTGGGGAATAAGAAAAACCACTAACAAAGGTGTTACCTGGTTTAGCCCGCCAACACCAAATTTAAGCGAATGGGAACTTGAACTGCTCCCCGGCGGGATGGGTTTTTCTGTTGGCAGTATGCTGAACATATACAAAACAACCGGCGGATATGATAACTGGGAAGGTTTATTTCTTAATGCAGACTTTGTTGATGTTTATTTTACAGATGAGCTAACAGGCTATGCAGCAGATGGAAGAAACATAGGCGGACCATTATACAAAACCACAGACGGAGGTTTAAGCTGGTTTAGTTTGCCAAACTTTCCAACAAGTGTATTTACATTCACTTTAAACTGTGTAGTGTTTACTGATAGCCTTACAGGGTTTGTTGGCGGCGCACCTGCAAGAATTGTAAAGACAACCGATGCAGGTATCAGCTGGTATATAGTAAACAGAACAGGATTAACAGATACAATAGGTTTAATAAACAGGATTTACTTTATAAACAATACTACAGGCTGGGCAGTAACAACAAGAGGCGGCATACTTAAAACAACTGATGCAGGTGAAAACTGGTTTGCTCAGTTTAATGCGGGTATTAATTATGTTTTTAGAAGCATTAATTTTATTGATTCATTAATTGGTTGGGTCTTATCGCCAGGGTTTGGAGGCATATACCAGTCAATTGATGGCGGAATAAATTGGGTTAGAAGAACAGATATTCAGATTTATGATGGCAGTGATATTTATTTTATTGATTCCATTGGATTTGTAATAAATTTTTTGGAACTGGATAAAACCACGGATTCTGGAAACAATTGGGTAACACAAATTAACACACAATATGTCATTAGATCATTTGGTTGGCTATCGTCAAATCACGGTTTCATAGTTGGAGACGGCGTCTATGAAACAAATGATAGCGGAAATACTTGGCAGGAAATTTTAGAATTAAGAAATATTGGGTTAAGAAAACTTCACTCGCCTATCAATGATTTAGGATATTCAGTTGGGAATATAGGTTTAATATATAAATACATAGATACAACTATAATCCCTATTGAATTAATTTATTTTGATGCAAAATTAAATGGGAACTATATTGAATTAAAATGGTCAACCGCGACAGAACTAAATAATAAAGGATTTGAAATAGAAAGAAGCAATGATAAAATAAATTGGGAAATGAAATGGTTTATGGATGGGAAAGGCACAAGCACAGAAATTAATGATTATTTTTTTAAAGACAATTTATTTGAAAATAATTCTCAAAAATTATTTTACAGATTAAAACAAATAGACTTTAATGGAAGTTTTGAATATTCAAATATTATTGAAGTTGAAGTTGGAACTCCTTTAGGATTTTACCTATCACAGAATTATCCCAACCCATTCAATCCAACAACTAAAATAAAATTCGATCTTCCGAAAGATGGACTAGTTAGCTTGGAGATATATGATATTCTTGGAAGAAGAATTGCAACAGTAATAAATGAAAATAAAACTGCTGGAAGCTATGAACAAGTTTTCAATGCTTCATCTCTTGCAAGTGGAGTTTATATTTACAAATTACAAACTGGTGATTATTTTTCATCCAAGAAGCTGGTGCTTTTAAAATAATTTTTTGTAAAAATTGTTTTCCCCAATTATTTAATGGTGATTGGGGTTTTTTGTTTTAAATTGTAAATAGAATAATTTTCCTTCAAAACTTGAGTAAAATATGAAAGATAAATCAGCAATTTTATTTTATGTTCTTGGAGCCTTTTTTATAGCTAATGCATTGTTGGCTGAGTTTATTGGTGTAAAAATTTTTTCTCTGGAATCAACTTTTGGATTATCTCCACTGAATCTCACAATACTTGGGATTGAAAATCTTTCATTCAATCTTACAGCCGGCGTTGTACTTTGGCCAGTCGTGTTTGTTATGACTGATATCATCAACGAATACTTTGGTAGGAAGGGTGTGAGATTTATGTCTTTTACTGCCGCAATTCTTATCGTTTATGCATTTATAATGGTTTATTTTTCAATGGGATTAGCGCCAGCCGGATTTTGGATTGAGAGAACAACATCGGCTGGAACCGTAAATATGGACATTGCATTCAATACAATTTTTGGGCAAGGGCTTTGGATTATAATTGGCTCACTCACTGCATTCTTAATTGGGCAGTTGGTTGATGTTACAGTTTTTCACTACTTCAAATCGTTCACCGGTTCATCAAAAATTTGGTTAAGAGCAACTGGATCAACTTTGGTTTCTCAGCTTGTGGATAGCTTTGTGGTGTTGTTTATTGCTTTTTACATCGGTGCTGGATGGGATTTAAAATTGGTGCTTGTAATTGGTTTAGTAAATTATATCTACAAATTTTCAATAGCTGTTATTGTTACTCCAGTTCTTTATTTGCTGCACACTTTTATCGATAGATATCTTGGCAAGGAACTTTCAGAAAAACTACAAAAAGAGGCTATGACAAAATAAATTTTATCATTTATTTCAACTAAAAATTTGTTTAGTACAACAATCAAATTTTGCCTAATTTTGGGGTAACAAATATTAGTATTACTAATTTTTACTGATTTAATTAATATTTTTTTAGTGCTTCTCAGATGAACATTTTGATTTACTCAGACACATTCAGAAGTCCTCATAATAAGATTTTCCAATCATTGGAAATCTCTCGAAACTCATATAAATCTAATCAGCAAAACAGAGATACATTTTCAAACCAAGTAATTAACCATTTTTCTAATAATTTAATATCCTTTCATAAAGGAGTCTAATATGAAACTTACAAAAGAAGATTCACTAAATTATCACAGCAGCGATCGTAAAGGAAAGATTGAAGTTGTTGCTACAAAACCTTGTTTAACTGCTAGAGATCTCTCCATGGCGTACACTCCTGGTGTTGCAGATCCTTGCCGCGAAATTCATGCTGACGTAGAAAATGTTTACAAGTACACAGCAAAAGGCAATCTTGTTGCAGTACTTTCAAACGGAACAGCGGTTTTAGGATTGGGTGATATTGGTCCAGAAGCTGGTAAACCAGTGATGGAAGGAAAAGGAGTTCTATTTAAAAGATTTGCCGACATAGATGTTTTTGATATCGAAGTAAATTCTCACGACCCAAAAGAGATTATTCGACTTACACAGATGTTAGAACCAACTTTTGGAGGAATTAATCTCGAGGATATTAAAGCACCTGAATGTTTTGAGATTGAAGAAACACTTAAAGCAACAATGAATATTCCTGTTTTTCATGATGACCAACATGGAACTGCAATTATTTCTTGTGCTGCATTAATAAATGCTGTTGAAGTTGCAGGAAAAAAATTAGATAAAGTTAGAATCATAGTTAATGGAGCTGGTGCTTCAGCAATATCTTGCTGTAAACATTACATTAGAGCAGGAGTTAAAAAAGAAAACATTTATATGTTTGATTCCAAAGGTTGTATTACAACAGATAGAAAAGATCTTAATAAATACAAAGACGGATTTGCTCAGGAAAAAGGGTTTCCATCACTTGAGGCTGCATTTAAAGATGCTGATGTTTTTATCGGACTTTCCGTCGGCGGAGTTGTAGACAAAGAATGGGTAAAAACAATGGCTCCAAATCCCATAATCTTTGCAATGGCTAATCCAGATCCAGAAATTATGTATGAT
>JBBQSH010000212.1:0-5421 GCA_038214015.1 Ignavibacteriales bacterium
TTTTACTTATAGACAAAAACATTTTTACCGCCATATTTTGTTTGACTTTGTTTTTGCTTGCTTTTTGCAACTACTTTTTTAGCATTATTTTTGTATAACTAATTAAACACAGAGGAATAAAATGTGTACAAAAAAAACATATTACACGGATAAATACTCCTCCATTTACAGAAAAACCTTAGGAATAATTTCCATTGCATTTCTGTTTCTATTCCTTGCTTCTTGCAACAACTCAGTTGATCCAACTGAACTTGACTACCACAATAAAATTCTCTTCACATCAAGCCGTTCCGGAAAAGAACAACTATATATGATGAATCCTGATGGAACAGATATAAAACAAATTACATCAGGGGAGTTTTCACATAGTGCTGGTAGGTGGGCACCAGATGCCTCAAAAATTATTTGTAATACTGATCAAAACATTACCACTGCAGGTTTGCAAATGGTTATATTGAATTCCGATGGAACAAACAGAAGATTACTTGGAATGGGTTCACAAATGTGTTGGTCACCTGAAGGTAGTAAAATTGCTTTTGCACTAATGCCAAGGGCAGAGTTGGGTGATATATCAACATATATTTATGTTATGAATTCAGATGGAACAAATATAGGCCAAATTACAAATAATTTGGCTGTTAAAGACGATACTCCAAGTTGGTCACGCGATGGAATTAAAATAGCATTTTCTTCTAATCGTGATAATTTAAGCACATTTAAAAGCGAAGTTTATATAATGAATATTGATGGGACTAATCAACATAGATTAACATATACAGGTATTAGCAGTAGCAGTCCCCAATGGTCACCTGATGGAAACATTATTTCATTTGTATCCAATGGGATATGTTTAATTAATAAAGATGGTTCAAATTTAGTACAGGTTATAGCCGATAAGATAGGATTTGGTGTATATCGATTACCCCGATGGGCACCTAACGGAGAACAATTGATTATCACTTGGATATCGTCTGATGGGAATGCAATTAAAAATATTTATAATATTAAGAATAATGGAGAAGACCTAAAGAAAATTCTTGATGATCAAACGGCTTACGCCACTGATTGGTCTAAATAAAAAATAAGCGAATGGTGCTGATACACCATCCGCTTGTAACGGCAAATAAATAACATCCGCTAAGATGATTGAGACGTAAAGTATTTTACGTCGCTTTTTTATTTGCTTGTTGCAATCTACAAAACCAAATATTTTCTTCAAAATTTATTGAAGGGAGGTGATGCTATATGATTGCATAAATTTCTGTTAAATCAACAATAGGGGTTTCTTTTGTTTTAATTAAATTTTTTAGCATAAGGAGATTTTAAGATGAAAAATATAGTTAGTTTTTTATTGGTTGTTTTGTTAAGCGTATTTAATTTTACTCAAGGTCAAGTTAATCCTGATTCTACTCAATTAGAAGCATTGAAAAATTTTCGAGAGAGGATGAACAATAATTTAGGAGTCAATTGGAATGAAAAAACAGGCACACCAGACATAATAACGTTTTCAAACCCATATTCTTTTGCCACCGAACCAACCACTTCTGCAAGATTGTTCTTAAAGGAAATAAAAAATCTTTTAAGAAAAAAAGATATTGAAGACAATTTAAATCTTCAGAGAATTATTCAGACCGATAGCATAAAACATATTAGATTCGGTCAATACTATAAAAATGTTCCCGTACAAGGGGGTGAATATGTTATTTCAGTTTTACCTGGTGGCAAAGTACAATCAGCATTAGGTAAATTTCATAAGAATATTTCGATTAGTATTCTTCCGGTACTAACTGAAAATCAAGCCCTTGTGATTGCAATACAAAATCCACCAGAAAATTATGACTTGAAGGATTCTTTGATTCTTTACAGGTTAATCGTTTTACCAAAGGGAAATGAATACTTTCTTGCGTGGGAATTAGAAATTCCTAGTTATCAAAATGATGAACATTGGATTTATACAATTGATGCATCTAATGGTACAATTCTAAATAGTCGTAGTTCATCAATTAATGAAATAATTGAATTGCTCCTCCCCCAATCTCAAGCTAATATATTCATGCGCCACCCATTCCTTGATCCAAATTATAGCTATGTAGTCCACCCTTAAAAAGCACATAAGGTAATAAAATAAAAGGGATTAAAGGAAAAAAGACTAAGAAATAAATGCAAGAATTAATAAATTTGTGTAACAAACCTTGCAAATTATTATGATAAAAAAGACAGAAAAAAAGTCACAGATCAGTTTTTTCTTTTCGTTAAAAGATACGTTGGATCAGAAACATCCGTTATTCATATTGGGAGATAAAATTATCTGGCAGCAATTTGAAGAAGCATTCAGTCCGTTATATTGTACTGATAATGGGCGTCCAGCTTTGCCAATACGATTGATGGTGGGCTTATTGATATTAAAACATCTGCGAAATATTTCAGATGAAAGTGTAGTAGAACAATACTCGGAGAATGTTTATTATCAATATCTGTGCGGGCAGAATGAGTTTGTATCAAAGGTTCCTTGTGAAGCAAGTGAGCTGGTGCATTTTCGAAATCGAATAGGTGAGCAGGGAGTTGAGTTAATATTGAAAGAAAGCATTCGGATAAACGGGGATGATAGATTTGATCCAGATGTAAGCATAGATACAACGGTTCAAGAAAAAAACATCACCTATCCGACAGATAATAAATTACACAGAAAAATCATTACAAAATGTAAAGCAATATCAGAGAAAGAAGATTTACCAGTACGACAGAGTTACAGCAGAACACTAAAGAAACTTTCAGTAGATCAGAGATTTAGGAATCATCCAAAGAATCACGGCAAAGCACGCAAGGCGGACAGGAAAATAAAAACAATAGCGGGAAGATTAATAAGAGAATTAGAGCGTAATTTAGAGCCCAATTCACAGTATCAATCAGAATTAGAGTTGTATAAGAGAGTGTTAAATCAGAAGAAAGATGATAAGCATAAAGTATATTCATTACACGAACCAGAAGTAGAATGTATCTCCAAAGGCAAAGAAGCAAAGAAGTATGAGTTTGGCAATAAAGTATCAATCATAACAACACAGAGCACCGGGGTAATAGTAGGAGCAATGAGTTTTAGGAATCCGTATGATGGACATACACTTCAGCCGGCAATAGATCAAGCAGAAAAGTTGTTAGAAAAAAAGAGTATAAAGACAGCCACAGTAGATAGGGGTTACAGAGGAGTCAGTAAAATAAATGATGTAGCGATTCAAAGTCCAAAACCATTTAACGATAAGACACAGACAAAGTACAAACAGAACAAATTGAAGAAGCAATTCAGCAGAAGAGCGGCAATAGAGCCAACGATAGGTCACCTGAAGTCTGACCACAGAATGCGACGTAATTTTTATAAGGGAATAACTGGTGATGCAATAAATGTAATGCTATCAGCGTCAGCATATAACTTTAAGAGGATGATGAGAAAATGGAAATCCTCTTTTTATTACTTTTTTTATAATCACATTATTTTGCCGGTTATTTCTTTTTTCAATCAAGTTTTTTACTCCCAAAAAGAATTTTGGGTTTTTAAGGGTTGACTATGTAAGTCCAATAAATGATAATAGTTCCGGCTATTTACAAGGCACATATGCAAATATTTTAAACGATGCAACTTCACGTGCTTATAGCAGCACGTTTAATTTTGCATATTCAACAGGCGATACACATTTTGATGAAGCAAATCTTTTTTATCACATCGATAAATTTCGTAGAAACTTCTTGAATAGTCTTGGATTCAATGCATTTACACAAATCACAGCGCACGCACATACATACTTTTCCGGTGGACCAAATGCTAGTTATTCCCTATCAGACAAACAACTTCGTTTTAGTGATGGACAAGGATGGTCAGGGTTTAACTCTTTTGCAAGAGAAGATAAAATAATTTATCACGAATATACACATGCAGTAACAGATTATATTACAAATATTCCACCTGGATATACAGAGGCTGGAGCTATTCATGAAGGGAATTCGGATTACTTCGCAGCTTCATTTACTGGTAGAACATTATTAGGGGAGTATAGTGTTTTTGGTTATCTGATTTATCAAAGAAACATATCAAATCCAAGGATTGCCACTTACTCTGAATACATATCTCAACCTGGTTATCCTGCAGTTGAACCACATGATGGTGGTGAACTTTGGTCAGCAGCCCTTTGGGATTTAAGAAAATCAGATACTGGTATTGGTTCATATTATGCCGATAGAGTTATTTATAAAGGTTTAAGCTCAATACCCACAAGTAGCAGCTTTCTGCAATACCGTCAGGCGATAATAAATGCAGATATAAATAACTATGGTGGTTCTCATACTAATACGATTAGACATGTATTTTATCTAAAAGGAATTGGGCCCGACTATATGAACTTTGGTATAGTTGGCTCATCATATTTACGCTTTAAACAGAAAGGCACTTACACTGCGAATATAACAGGTGGTTCAGGATCTGTAAGTTATGTTTGGTATAAGAAGATATCAGGTCAATGGTCACAAATAAGTACAAGTTCTTCAATAACGTTAACGATGGTTTACGATAATATTGAAATAAAACTTGACTTACATGATAATGTTACTGGCGAGAACGTGAGCAAAACGGCAATAATATACTACGATGATGGATTGCCGAAAACCATTTCCGAAGGGAATGATTTGATAGTTGAGTATAAAATTGAACAAAATTATCCGAACCCATTCAATCCTGTAACTCAAATAAGATATTCCGTCAAAGAACCTGGATTAGTACAGTTAAGGGTTTATGATGCACTTGGCAAAGAAGTTGCAAACTTAGTTAATGAAAACAAAGAAACTGGATTATATTCAGTTGATTTTGATGCTTCAAACTTACCGAGCGGTGTTTATATTTACAGAATGCAAAGTGGTGATTTTGTTAGCTCGAAGAAGATGATTTTAATCAAATAAAAAATCAAACAAAAAAACTTCAAAAAAAATCCCGCTCAAAAGGCGGGATTTTTTAATTACATTACATCATAATGTTATCAGGGCGATGAGCGCGTCTTGCGGCTTTTATCTTTTCCATACGTTTCTTAATAGATGGCTTTACAAAAAAAGTACGTTTCTTAAATTCCTTAAGAATTCCTGAGCGTTCATATTTTTTCTTAAATCTCCTAAGAGCTTTATCGATGGATTCGTTATCGCCAATTTGAATACCGACCAATTATATCACCTCGCTTTGTTCGTCTTGGTCTGTTTGTTTAATGTAAGATTCAACTAATTTTTTATTTCCGGAATTTTGAAATTCAACGGATATAGATTTTTGTCCGTTTGATAAAATTTCTTTTGCTACAACTTTTCCAAAATCATCCCAATTCTGATGAAAAATTGTTTGTCCCACTTCATAAGAATTTGCGGGAGAATATGTAACACAACTTTCATTTTCAA
>JBBQSH010000213.1:0-5414 GCA_038214015.1 Ignavibacteriales bacterium
AACAAGCTAATTGCTTCGTTTGATATTACTAACAGAATTTATGATGGAACTTATAATAATACCGATTACTCAATCTGGCAGGGAAAAGTAAAACTAAAATATTTGCTGTCTAATGCAGTTAACATTATAGCGTCGTACAACTACAATGATTATAACGCTGGTTACAGCGGCGGAATTGATGTTGATAGTATTCGTTCGATTACAGATAATATTGATGATGTTTTATATGATTTCAGAGCTGCGCCGATGGTTTATCCAAATGGCGAATTAAAAACTTTAACACACTTACCTAGATTAAGATTTTTAGTTAAGCCTGCTGATTGGTTAAGAACAGATGCCAGTTTATTTTTTATGTTTAATAGATATGAAAAGAACACATCAGAAAGCGAATACTCTGAAAGTAAAACATATGGGTTAAATATTCGCAACGATTTTTATTATAGCTTTTTCAAGTTTCAACTAAATGTTGATTATGAGAAAAGAGATATTTATTCAAGCAGTTCATTTTACAATTCCATAGTGCCTGTCTCTTTAAATGTTTTTCAAAACCAGCTTGATACTGATTTATTTTCTATGTCTGGCATTCTTTCTGCTAATTTAGATGATGGTAATTTTATTCCTTCCGTTTATTATAAAACATCTACATATAACAAAAATTATTCACAGCCCATGGCTTATAATGATAATAAAACCAGTCATGGAATCGGAGTTGATTTATTATTTAAAATCAAATCAAGTTTTGGGCTTTATTTAGGAACATCTGTTCTTAAACCATATAATTCGAGCAAGCAAGAATATGCACTCATCGAGCTTGGCACAAAGTATCAAAATAAATTTATATTTGCCGATCTAAAATATTTTTATAACGAATATACTTACGGGTTTTATACCGGTGGAGTTTTCTTTGATTATATAAAATTTGGCAACCTAAACGGATTGGGACTGAATTTAAAATTTAAGTATTGGAAATTACTTCTTGAATCAAACTCATCATATTATTATTCTGCTGATAATAATAAATTAATTGGTATCCCAGATTTTCAATCTCAAACAGGACTTTATTATACAAGTATATTATTTAACAATAATCTTGATTTGAAAACAGGTTTTGTTTTTTATTATACAGGAAAGAACAATGTTTTTACAAATGAAAACGGATTGATTGAAGTTCCATCATCAAACAAATTAGATTTTACACTTGCTGGCGAAATACAAAAAACCGCAATTGTTTATTTCTTGTTTCAAAATCTTTTGGGAAATGATTATTATATAACACCATACTATCCAATGCCTAATCGTAGTATAAGATTTGGTTTTGCATGGGAACTGTTTAATTAGTCTTTTGTTATGCCGTCCGCCTTGGCGGATTGATCCGGCATCTAAAAATATTTGATGGAATAGATTCCCGCTTTTGCGGGAATGACATTAAGAAAAAGTTTATAAACTCAGCATCTCTTTAAACTTAACAGCTTGTCTTCTTGAGACTTCAATTTTATGTCCGCCTTTTAGTTTTGCAAGCAATCCGCCGTTAAGCCAGGGTTCGATATTCTCAACCCATTTAAGATTGATGATATGTTTTCTGCTCGCACGGAAAAATGATTTGCGGTCTAATCTTTCATCAAGATAATTTAATGTTCTTAAGATTAGCGGTTTGTTTTCATCAAAATATAATCTTACATAATTTCCTTCGGATTCCATTAAGCGGACTTTTTCTAATTTTACAAACCAGCATTTCTCGCCGTCTTTTACAAAAACCTGATCTTCAGCGGTTAATGTTTCATAAGATAAATCGTGAGTTCTATCTTTACGTTTGCCCTCAATCAATTTTTTTATTGATTCTTCTAATCGTGCAGGTTCAATTGGTTTTAAAAGATAATCAAGTGCGTTGTACTCAAATGCTTTTAGAGCGTATTCATCGTACGCTGTTGTGAAAATAACTTTAGGAACGCTGTCTAATTCTTCAAGTAATTCAAATCCGGTTTTTCCCGGCATCTGAATATCAAGAAAAATAACATCGGGACTTAACTCAGAGATTTTATTATGAGCATCATCAGCGTTAACTGCTTCACCCACAACTTCGATTTCTTTAAATGGTTCTAATAATCTGATTAACTCGGTGCGTGCGAGTCTTTCATCGTCTATAACTAATGCTTTCATTGCTTTGAACCTCCTATTGGTATTTTAAGCTTTGTAAGAACTGTGTTGTTATTTTCATTTAGTAAAGTTAAAGAAGCATTTTCTCCGTACAACAAAGATAATCTATGTTTTGTATTACTTACACCAAATCCGCGGGAATTTTTTAATGCATCTTCATCAAATTTACCGCTGTTTCTAATTTCTATTATTAGATTTGCATTGCTAACCTTTGCATCAACAGTAACTTCTCCGCCGGCAGTTATTTTAGATATGCCATGTTTGATTCCATTTTCAACCAGTGTTTGCACCATCATCGGTGGAATCTCAACACGATCTGCATCAGGCGTTGATTGAATTTTGTAATTCAATCTTTCCTCAAATCTAATTTTTTCAAGATCAAGATAATCCTGTATAGTTTTTAATTCCTCTGCAAGCGAAACTGTTTCTGTTCTTTCAATCTTTAAAGTGTAGCGCATAAGATTTGAAAGTTTAGTAATTGCATCTTTTGCATTCTGCGGATCTTCTTCAATTAATGCACGAATGCTGTTCATTGCATTAAACATAAAATGCGGATTGAGCTGCGCCTTCAACGTTTTTAATTCAAAATCTTTTACAGCAGCTTCAAAAATTAAAGTTTCAATTTCTGCTTTCTTGGAGTTTTCAAAGTAATGAATTGCAAAATAAATTAAAGACCAAACAAGAATAATACTTGTAATATTTAAAACACTTGACACTATTGCTGCTGTTAAATGCCGGGTATCTCTTTCAACTTCGAGCAGATATCCAGAAATATAAACCGGGGCATAGATTATCAATCCAACAACAAAACTTGCTATTAAAATTCTAGGAATAATTTTATTAAGAGTTAGGGTTGTCCAATTATTTTTTTTGATGTAAAGACGGTAAAGATGAGAAAAGATAACTCCATAAACCCCTAAAAGTACCCAAAGAAATATTCGATTTAGTGGAATTGTTTCGAAGGATGAGATAATAAGTAAGTTTACAATTACAAATAAACTCCAACCTGAAGCCTGAGAAATCCAATATAGGTTATTTCTTTTCAAGGTGTCTAAAACATCACTTTTAGTTACAGGTTTATCTTTACTAAAATTTAATTTTGTATTAAGTATTGCAGTGTTCATATCAAATATAATCTTAACCTTTATAAAAGGGAATCATTTTTTAAGTTTACAGAGGCAACTTATTGGAAGCACGATAGAAAATTGAAATATTTTTTATGTATGGTGAAGAAATGTGATGGGTGGAAATTTATTTGCTGTGATCCTGAGCGCAGTAGAAGGATGACATTTCTTATAATAGAGGTCACGCTTCGACTTCGCTCAGCGTGACGTTAGGTGAAAATTTAGATATGACTTTTTTTAAAAAGCACTAAAGTGAAATTATATCATTATAAATTATAAACGCCATTAAAAGTAAAAGAAGCACAAGTCCGGTATTCTGAATAGCCATTTTTATTTTAATTGGGATTTCCCGTTTTATCACAGCCTCAACAATTATCATCACTAAATGTCCGCCATCCAAAACAGGGAAGGGCATTATGTTTAGAATAGCTAAACTTAAACTAAGCAGTGCAAGAAAATATAAGAAATTTGATATTCCACTGTCTGCAGATTTAGCCGCAATCTGTGCAATCTTAATTGGACCACCGAAAGCTTTTTTAAATTCAACATCACCCGTAAAAACTTTTCCAATCATAGAAAAAGTTAATGCAGTCATCTTTTCAATATCTTTCCAACCGTAGTACACAGATTCAAATGCGCCGTACTTTCTCATCTTAGATTCACCCATAAACACGGGACCAATTGCTACGCCAATTTTTGCATCTTCTCCGGGAGTGACTGAAAGACTTACTTCTTTTTTATCTCTTTGAACAACAAGCTGCATTTCTTTTTCAGGATTTGCAGAAATAATTTCTGTTGTTTGTTTTGCGCTGTAGAGGGAAACACCATTAAGACTTAATAAAATATCGCCTGCTTTTATTCCTGCTTTTTCTGCCGGCGAATCTTTTACAACTTCACTAATTGCCGGTTTAACTCCTTCCGGAACCAAAAACATTGATTGTGTTTCGTCATCAGGGATTAATTTTCTTTGCACCACAAAATTTTGTTCTTCGCCAGCCCTAAGCACTTTTACATTAATATTTTCACCAAGTGTGTTGATGAAAATCTCTGCACGTAAATCTTCCCAGTTAGCAAGTTTTATTCCGTTAACGCTTAAAATTTTATCTCCACTTACAAATCCTGCTAATGAAGCAGGACTTCCGTCTTCAACATAAGCGATAGTTGTTGTTGGTGTAATAGGTTTTCCCTGGAAGAAATTTGCACCCCAGAAAATCAACCACGCAAGCATAAGATTCATAAATACGCCGGCGGTAATTACAAATATTTTTGCCCATACCGGTTTTGCACGAAACTCATAAGGCTGTGGTTCCTTTTCAGCAAAGCTAACATCGCCGCTCTCATCAACCATACCGGCAATTTTAACATAACCGCCAAGTGGCAATAGACTTAATCTGTAGTCTGTATGACCTTCGCCATCAAAATCTTTTGGAAGTTCACCAAAGGAAAATCCGGATTTTTTATTATAGCCAAATAATCTTTTTCCAAACCCGATTGCAAAAACATCTGCACGCATTCCGCTTAACTTAGCGGCGGCAAAATGTCCAAACTCGTGGATAAAAACCAAAATACCAATTGTAATCGCGAAATAAATTATATAATCCATGTAAACTGAGACTCCTTGTTCTTCTTCTAATTTGTAATTTTTCTTGTCTGTTTGTCATTTCGACCGAAGGGAGAAATCTGAATCTTATTAGGTTTAAGATTTCTCAGTCGAATCCGCCGCGGCGGACTTCGAAATGACTTTAAATTTTTCACAATATACTTTTTGATAACATAAACAATTTATCAAAAACACTAATCTAATGAACTTACAAACTCTCTTGTTTTTCTATCGCACTCAAAAATTGTATCAATATCAGGATCAGAGTGATTTTCAATCTTATCTAAAGCTTTATTAATCAAATCAGAAATCTGAGAGAATTTTATTTTTTTATTTATAAACTTATCAACAGCAATCTCGTTTGCAGCATTCAAAATGCAAGGTGCTGTGCCGCCAGATTTTAGAACATCGAACGCTAATTTCAAACATTCAAATTTATTAAAATCCGGTTCAAAAAAAGAGAGATTATTTATTACCGCTAAATCTGTACGCTTAAAATCGTTCTGTAATCTCTCCGGAAAAGTAAGTGCATATTG
>JBBQSH010000214.1:0-5412 GCA_038214015.1 Ignavibacteriales bacterium
GTATGAAGCATAACCTCAACAAATCAAATCCGCCTTCACTCCGTTACGGACGGACAGGTAAGATTTTAACAATCCCGCCAATTTTCTTTTCTTAAATCTTTGTGCGCTTCGTGAAAATCCTTTGAGGACTTTGTGGTAAAGGAGCGTTTAACCACTAAGGACACAAAGACAAATTCACACAAAGCTCACAAAGAAAAACTCACGGGAAAGTATTTCCGCCAAATACAACGCCTTTGTAATTGCAGCAGGAATATTATTTTAATAAATTCAAATTAATAACTGATCCATTTTCATATTCTGTATTGCACACACAAGCAATAATTTAAATAAGGCACCTTACGCAATAATTGAAACCTCCAAGGTTTCAAATAAAATGTTTTGCTAAAATCACTATTTTAGAAGTAAGAATCTTAAAACCTTGGAGGTTTTTCTGACGCTTGCGTAAGGTGAGTTAAATAACTTAATATCAAATCTTTCGGAGGATATTTATGATACAGCTTTGTTTAAAAACTGTGCTCTTTTTATGTTTGTCAACTTTTTTTGCTGTCTCTTATGCTCAAACAAACACTAATCCTGTTGATGAAAAGACAGGCAATCTATATGTGCTTGTAAAATATAAAACACAACCGGATAAATTTGATGAAGCATTATCTGCGTTAAACGCTTTAATACTGGAAGTAAAAAAAGAGCCGCACTTTGTTAATATTAAAATGCTTGTTGATCCGGCTGATAAAACCAATATATTGCTTTATGAGGAATGGGATAGTGAAGTTTATTATAAAAGCGATCATATGAATACTCCGCATCTGCAAAAATTTATGGTTGATGCCCGGAGTATTCTTGCAGGTCCGCCGGAAATTTCTTTCTGGAAACTAAACAACAATTACCCTTTAGATTAATTCTTAGAATGGTTCAGTATAAAATAAAAACAACACATAAGTTTTTTAACAAAAAAGCCTTCCATATTACGGAAGGCTTTTATAAATCAAACGATTATTAAATGATTAAATATTTCTAACAAGATTCTGATCAGCTTTGTTCTCGGCTGTTACGGGACCGCGATTTCCGTGACAGTGCTCAACCTGAATAATCCAAACCTAAAAAAAATTAAAAAAGACTAAAAATGAACAGAGATGTTTTTCAGGCTATTGCGGATCCTACACGAAGAGAAATACTTGCGCTAATTGCTTCAAAGAAAATGACTCCGAATTTGATATCGGAAAAATTTCCCTCAAGCAGGCAGGCGATATCAAAGCACATTAAAATACTTGTTGAGTGTGATCTGCTTAACCAGGAAAAAACGGGCAGAGAAATTTATTATGAATTTAATCCTAAGAGAATGAAGGAAGTTGATAAATGGCTTGAGCAGTTCAGAAATCTCTGGGAAAAGAAATTTAATCAGTTAGATGATCTATTAAATAACACAAACAAAAAAAAGAGGCAGGTATGATGGACTTTGTTGTAGATAAAGAAAACAGGAGAGTAAAGGTAGTAAGGGAGTTTAATGCGCCGCTAGCAAAAGTTTGGGCGGCGTGGACGCAGAAGGATTTGCTGGATGAGTGGTGGGCGCCAAAACCATGGAAAACAAAAACAAAAACAATGGATCTTAAAGAAGGCGGCAACTGGCTATACTCAATGGTTGGTCCGGAAGGTGAGGAACATTTTTGCAGGGTTGATTACAAATCTGTAACTCCGATGAAAAGCTTTAAAGGTCTTGATGCGTTTTGTGATGCGAATGGTAATATAAACAAAGAACTACCCGCATCTTTATGGACTTGTGAGTTTAGTGAAGCAGGAAGCAAAACAACAGTGACTATTGAAATGGAATGCGAAACTCTTGCCGATCTTGAAAAATATATTGAGATGGGCTTTAAGGAAGGATTTACAATGGCACTCGGAAATCTTGATGAGTTGTTAACTGCAGCGTAAGGGCAGTTTAAATAATATTCTATTTTTATTGATTATATTTTTAATAGTTTCTGAAACAAGCTAAGAACAACACACCCCTGTCTTCGGCTTTCCCCTCTCGAGAGGGGAATTAAAAAGGGGTGTGTGATAGACCTTTTGCTCTTGGTGAAAATACTTTGTGTGCTGTTTGGTAAGAAGCCTTAACCATAAAGATCACAAAGGAGAAAGACCCAAAACAAACCCTCGTGCATAAATCACACAAATAACTTCATATCATTAAAAACATCCGCTCATAATAAGTTGATTGAGTTTTACAATGCCGCTTCATACGTTTGTTTCAGAAATTTTATTAAAGGTGTTGAAATGAAAAAAGCATTGATTCTTTTTGAAAGTGAAAACTCTAATAACAAAAAATTTGGTGAGGAAATAGCGGAATTTCTTCATCATAGAGGTTTAGCTGCAGAGCTCATTCCAATAAATAATTTTGAACCTAAAAAACTTGAAGGCGCTGATTACCTGCTATTAAGCGGATGGAAGAACGGCTCATTACTCTCTGCAACACATCCAGGTAGCGAATGGGTAAACTTTGTAAATATGCTGCCAACACTTGACGGAATAAAGACAGCATTGTTTACAACATACAAATTATTTTCCGGCGGGATTGTAAAAACCATGAAAAAATATCTCGGTCGTAAAACCAACAATCTGGAATTTGCATTTACGTCAAGAGACGGATCGCTTACAATATCTGATAAGATGACGTTGAATGATTTTATTGGATGATCATTTAGCAAATCAGCACACACCAACTTTATAATCTCCAGAGAAGAAATTAAAGAGGTGTGTGCTGTGTAAATAAGAATTTCTAATTTTTAAAATCTGACTTGTGCAGTAAATCAAAACCTGACCCATTGACAAAACTATAAAACCACTCATCAATAAAACTGTGCACATACCTGGCGCAAAAATTATTTTCGCATAGCCTTCTGATAAAATCTTCTTGAGCAGATAAAAATAATCGTAATAAATAGAATAAAAACATTTCATAGCTGTAATGTTTAATTAGTGAAATTTATAAATCAGTAAAAAAATAAAACAGCAATAAAAGAAAGGACTCTTTATGAAAACAAATTTCTTACCACTTAAAATGCTTTTATTAGCATTGCTGTTTGCAGTATCAGTTAATGCTCAAATAATTTTAAACTCAGATAGAAAGCCGGTAATTGGTGATTCATTCACTACATCAGATATGGATACATCTGGAGTGACTGAAGGTCCCTCAGGTTCAAACATTGCCTGGGATTTTTCAAATTTAATTGCAACCGGTAAACAATGGTCTGTGGTATATGTGGATCCATCAGAGGCACCAAACAATAGCCTTTATCCCGATGCTGATATAGCTGTTAGCTATGATGGATTGGCGCACACATTTTATGATACTGACGGAAATTCAGTTCATTCACTTGGTGTTGCATATGAAGAGTTTGCAATGGTTTATTCAAACAGTGAAAAAGTTGCGGAGTATCCGTTTACACTAAGCTCTACTTTTGTTGATAGCTTTCAGGCAGCATATCAATTGGGAGAGGGATTTGTAACCAGAAATTCCGGTCGGATTAAAATGATAGGCGATGCTTATGGAACATTAGTGCTACCGGATGGAAGCACCCGAGCAGCATTAAGAGTAAAAATAGACAGAGAAAGCAGCGATACTTTACTTGTAAACGGAATACCAATAGCAATCAATACATTTAAATCAACAACTTATGAGTGGTATACAGCCGAAAGCAAATATCCCGTACTTGGTATATCGTATGTTAATCTGCAGACAAACGGAATTTTAGACAGCTACAAACAGGTTGATTATAACATCGAAAATACAACGGATGTTAATGATGAGCCTAAGCAAATTGTTAGTGGATTTGAATTGTTACAGAACTATCCTAATCCTTTTAATCCAGTTACCAAAATACAATTTACGATCCCGAGTGTCACCCTGAGCTTGTCATCCCGAGCGGAGTCGAGGGACGAAGGGTCTCGAGTGCAACTTAAAGTTTACGATATTATTGGAAACGAAGTTGCAGAATTAGTAAACGAGTACAAACCCGCAGGAAAATATTCAATTGTTTTTAATGCAGCTAATTTACCCAGCGGAGTTTATTTATATAGACTTCAAGCAGGAGATCCTTCGGCAGGCTCAGGACAGAGTTTTGTACAAACAAGAAAAATGACGTTAATAAAATAAGTTTGAATTAATATCGGCTCAAACTCAAGGGTCTGTTGCATAACTTTTTGAGGTCATTTCGAAGGAGTCTTCGACTGAGAAATCTTTTTATTATACAGCATAAAAGATTTCTCCCTTCAGTCGAAATGACTCCGATTAGAATTCTGCAACACACCTTAAAGTTTAGATTATAGAATTCAGTTAGAAAAACCTTAACACAAAATAATAAAAGACAAAGAACTAAAAATGAACAAGAGAATATTACTATATCAATTTTTATTAGTGCTTGTAGCAATATCGGCACCGCTATATGCACAGATTCCTAACAGTGGATTTGAACAATGGGATCAGGGTGAGCCAATAGATTGGATAACGAGTAACGAATGGTTTTTAAATACTGTTTCTCAAACGGCAAGTTCGCATTCAGGATTATCCGCATTAAAATTACAAACATTATCCATGAATGAATTTCTGATTCCTGCAATAATTTCAGCAGGACCTGATGGTCGTGGTTTTCCCGTATCTCAAAGACACGAACAATTAAGCTTTTATTATAAGTTTAATAAAACTACAAGTACTGCCTATTTATATATTGCCATCGGGTTTAAAAAGAATGGTGAAACAATAGGAGCAGAATTTATTACAATTACAGAAGCTTCTGATGATTTTGTTGCTCTGAATATTCCGATAACATATTTATCTAATGAAGTGCCAGACTCAGCAGTTTTAGTAATGCAAGTAGCAGATCAAGTATCCGATACAAGTGCCAGCGGATCCTACGCAGTGATTGATGACATCTCATTTAATGTGATTTCAGATGTTGATGAAGATGATGTAATGTTATCTGATTTTAATCTTGCGCAAAATTATCCGAACCCGTTTAACCCAGGTATAAAAATAAGCTGGCAGTCACCAGTCAGCGGTCATCAAACTTTAAAAGTTTATGATATAATTGGAAATGAAGTGGCAATATTGGTGGATGAATATAAACCTGCCGGAATATATGAAGTAGATTTTAATGCTTCTAAACTTTCAAGTGGAGTATATCTATACCAACTTCAGTTGGATTCAAAAATAATTACAAAAAAAATGACACTGATAAAGTAATGTACAATTGAAAATATTCAATCTTGAATTATGGCACGAGAAATCGTGCCTTTTTTATGTAGTTATTATTATAATGTTATGGAGTATTTTGCATTATAAAATAAAACGAATACTTAAAATGAGATCTCTTTTAAAATCTGCGGTGTGGTCATTTATCTTCTTCTTCATATTTAATT
>JBBQSH010000215.1:0-5408 GCA_038214015.1 Ignavibacteriales bacterium
GGCACGGCCGTTAGGTGTCTTTCTATGAAAACCATTATCATTTTAGGCTTAACTCTATTTAACATCGCAAATGCACAGGATTTGCGATGTAAAAAAGAGTTAAGCCTAAAATGATAATGGTTTTCATAGAAAGACACCTAACGGCCTTGCCGATAAGCGGCGCCCTAGAACAGCAATGCCACTTTGAAAACAACGGCCAATGATTTAGCAAACTGTGCTTAACTTTCATCGTAAGCGCAGTTTGCAACAATGTTATTTAATAGAACTACATTAACAAGATAGCCGACACGGAACGACTAACTTTAAAATTTCTAAAATGCCAAATGCGAAAACGGCGTCCGCTTGATTGGCTTGTTATACAAACTTTTAAAACTTAGAGCAAAACATAATTTCTTAATTCCCATTTTGTGGTTGATAGATATTGTGTACCAATACCGATATTTAAAACACGTTTTATAAGTCCAACATTCAATGAATACCAAAGACTATCAACACTTTGATTTTGTTCGGAAATAACCAAAACAGTATTAGGATAATTTGTGTCAAGAACTTCATAATCGCTTATATTTGCAATTCGACATAAAGCTCCTTCATTTGTCGCCCATTGTGTCCCAATTTTTATTGGAGGTTTAAGAATGAGTAGCTTTTTACATAAGATACTTGTCCCAGGTAACATTGTATCTTTTTCTGAAGAATAGAAATATAATCCATCTGATTTGAGTGTATTATAACCGGCAATTGGCTCATTGGGATCAGGATTAATTACTTTGACTGCTTCCGTATAACCCCAAATGTTTGAACCATCTTCGTGAGTAATATTGTTTTTAATTACTCTTTCGATAATTGCATTTTCAGCTTCAGTTTTGAAAGAATATTCCCACTTATTACCAATCTTCAATGGAAAATATTTTTCAACTGGTTCAAGATTGTTATCGATAGGATCAGTTGAATCGCAACTAATAAATAGAACAGAAAATAAAATAAACATCAATAACTTTTTCATAGACACCAATTTTCTAGTGTTTGTATAACGGCATTGCGCCTAACCCGCCGCCCATAACAGGGAAGCCGAGTAAAGCACAACTGATAAATATTTAGCCGTAGGTGCGTAACTTGCGTCAGCAACGCACCGAAGGCAAGTTAATTAATTAAAATGAACATTTAGAACAACAAACTTTAACTAAAACACAATTTCAATAATTACAAATTCGCCGCAATAAAATGGCGGTCGGTGTTGAGGCGCTTGTTATGTGTTTGCTATTTTAATAATAATATTTTTTTTGTTACAACTAAATCTTGAAAACGCAGAGAGTAGAAATAAATTCCACTTGAAAATTTATCTGCATTAAAATCTACTATGTATTGACCTTTATATTGATTTTTATCAACTAAAGTTTCAACCAATTGCCCTAATGAATTATATACTACCAAAGAAACAAAACCATAATTTGGAATTGAATAAGAAATTTTGGTTGTTGGATTAAAGGGATTTGGATAAGCATTATATAATCTAAATTGATTTGGTTGTTCTAAATAATCATCAATACCACTTATTGGATATCCAAACCAAAATGACTTTATAAATTTAATATCTTCATAAAGGCAATCTCTAAAAATATCGATTCGATAATTACCTTCACCCAATCCAACAACTGGAACTACAAAATTATGGTACCAATAACAAGTAGTACCTTCAGCTGCTGTATCAATCTGTAAAATAGTTATGATTGAATCGGTAATCTCAACTGTATAGTCTAATGCAAAAGCACATTGCTCCCAAGCATTATAATCCCAAACATAAACTGTGTCATTCGATGAAACAACAACAATTGAATCTAATGTAATGTCTGGATATGGTTGAGCAAACATCGAAGTTGAAATACAAAAGAATACAAAAAGAAATATTCGTTTCATTTTTGACTCCTATCTTATTATTTATTAGAACACATAACGGCATTGCGCCTAACCCGCCGCCCATAACAAGGAAGCCAAGTAAAACACAACTGATAAATATTAAGCCGAAGGTTTGTAACTTTCTCAGTACAAACCGAAGGCAAGTTAATTAATTAATAAGAACACACAGAACAACAAACTTTAACTAAAACACAATTTCAAAAATCATAAAATCGCCGAACTAAAATGGCGGTCGGCGTTGAGGCGCTTGTTATATGCTATTAATATGATTTGAAAAATATTGAAAGCCTTAATCCATAAATTGATTCAATTGTATTCAAATTACCGTACATATCCATTCCAAATCCAATAGCATCAGAACAAGCAAAATAGTATTGAGCATTTAAGTTTACTCCAACACCAAATTCTTTATCTGATTTACTATAGTCTTTGTATAATATTGATGGCCCAATAAATGCTCCACCGAAAAACCACTTTGAAATATCAGTTATCCCATAAGAGAATGAACCGCTGTACAATTGATTAGTGCTTTCACTAAATAGCAATAATTTAACATCTGAATTTATATTAATTTGATAAGCATTCTCATCAAGGAATGTATAACTCAAAAAAATACTTAAATGATCTTTTACCCCAGTTCCAGCTCCAAAAGAAAACCAATCAATTTTATTTAAATCTTTTGATTGGGCAAAAATTGATATGTTAAAAAAACAAAATAAACTTAAAAATAAAATTTTTGTGTATTTCATAATTTCTGTCATAGCATATAACGGCATTGCGCCTAACCCGCCGCCCATAACAAGGAAGCCGAGTAGAGCACGAATGCCAATGATTAAACAAACTGCACTTAAATTGCGTCAGCAAAAGTGCGGTTTGTAAGTTAATTAATTAGAACGAACACTTTGAACAACAAACTTAAACTAAAACACAATTTCAAAAATCACAAAACCGCCGTACTAAAATGGCGGTCGGCGTTGAGGCGCTGGTTAGGTGTTTACCAAAAATTTAAATGACTTTTAGGTATATCCTTTACATCAACAATTTTAGTTTCAGAATTTATAATTTTATCATTTTTATAGTAATCAATTTTCTGTGTGTATTTACAACAGCAGTCCTCTTGCCAGTATAAATGTGTACAATCTTCATCAACAACTTTATAATTGATTTTTTTTGTTAGGATTAATTTGTTTTTGTTCCACTTATACTCAGCTACATTTCCATCAGTGCCAGGGAAACCACTTCGTGTATATTTATAAATGGTTTTTGAATCAGAAAACGCGACGGGATTTGTTAAATTTGAAACATCTTCATTCAGTTCAAACTTATTAGTTTTTTTATTGAAAATGTAAAAATCATATGTCTGATTTACATCAGCAGCTTGCCCAGATTTAAATCTTAAATCCATAAATCCATCGAAATTAATGTCAATCAGCATTCCTTGATTTGAATCTTCACTTAAATCTCCATAATTAAAATCTAGCGGATCTGCATTTGCGTTATTTACAGATTTAATTGTTTGTATTAGGTTGGAATTATTTGAAGATCTAATCTCTACTGTATAATTTATCTTGCCCTTGTAGTATTCACCTTCACCCGGCAATACAACATTTTCACTAAAATGAATATTATATTTGGGTAATTTCGGATTTATACTGACAATAAAGGTTGTATCAAATTTAAAATGTTGTTCCAAACTCAAATCCTGTGCATTTGCGATGTAAAAAAGAGTTAAGCCTAAAATGATAATGGTTTTCATAGAAAGACACCTAACTAATACTTAACAGGAAACGCTAACACTTAACTATTTAACATTTCCTGTTTTTTCTTATCCTAATATTATTATCATTGTCTAAAAAATCAAGCATAAAATTTCCTTAAAGTGCTAATTACAAATAATTAACAAATCTTAATTTTATATTAGGATAAATTTTATCTTGATATTATTTTTGTGCCACTATGCAATACAAGAATCAATCTCAAATTGGACAAGCTAAACCGAAACTTTTAGACCAGGTTAAAATAAAAATGCGCACCATGCATTATAGCAAGCGTACAGAAGAATCTTATGTTAACTGGATGAAAAGATTTATTCTCTACCATAATAAAACTCATCCGGAAAAACTTGGCAAAGATGAAATCCGTAAATTCTTAAATCACCTTGCTGTAGAAAGGAATGTTTCTGCTTCCACACAGAACCAGGCACTGCAAGGGATTTTATTTCTCTACAAAGAAATTTTACATCAGGATGTTGGCTGGATAGATGAGATCGAACGACCAACAAAACCTAAACATATTCCCGTGGTATATTCTAAAGCAGAAGCTCACGCAGTCTTAAATAATATGAGCGGACTTCCGCAGTTTATTGCGCAGCTGCTTTATGGTTCCGGTCTAAGATTATCAGAAGCACTAAGCCTGCGTGTTAAAGATATTAATTTTGAGTACAAGCATATTATTATTTACGATGGAAAAGGGGAGAAAGATCGTGTTACTTTACTGCCCGATTCTCTCATCCCAAAAATTAAAAACCAGATAGATCAAAGACTCATTCTGCATAGTGCCGATCTTAAAAAAGGATTGGGCGATGCAGTTTTACCATACGCTCTTTCAGAAAAATATATTAATGCTTCAAAAGATTTAGGATGGCAATACCTCTTTCCTGCAGAGCGCGTTGTTACCGATGAAAAAGGTAAAAGGATCAGACATCACTTTCACGAATCCACAGTCACAAAAGCAATCAAAGCCGCAATCAGAAAAGCAGGAATAGAAAAACCGACTGCAAGTGCACATACATTTCGCCATAGCTTTGCAACACATCTGCTTCAAAATAATTATGATATTAGAACAGTGCAGGAACTACTCGGCCACAAAGACGTTCGCGTTACAATGATCTACACACACATCATTAAAAACTTAGGACTAGGAGTAAAAAGCCCCCTCGATTTTTAATAAACAACAAAACACCTCCCATTTACGAAAGAGCCTGTCCTGAACAATGTCACCCTGAGCGTAGTCGAAGGGTTGTCGAAAGATCCAAAAAAATCAACTCCAAAACACCTCCCATTTACGAAAGGGGAGGCAGGGAGGGGTTTGCTCTTTGCTCTGGCATCTGCACATAAAAAGAAATGCGTTAAAAAATTCTGTGTAACGAAGCGTTAAAAAAGAAAATCTGTTTCACCCCGATTCTATCGCATATGCGTCAACTTAAGTTTAGTTTATATCTTATTTCAAGTGCTAAAAGTTTAAAAGTATCATACTCAAACCGTTGAAACGGTTATAAAAGACTACTATTTCTACAATTCCCCCACGGTTGAAACCGTGGGTTATTAATAAATATTTGTCAGAGTTTCTTAAAGTAACCCACGATTTTAATCGTGGGATTTGGAAACATAAAGAAATTGCTCTTAACCGTTTTAACGGTTTTTATATACTTGTTTCCAACAAATAATGTTCTACTAGGTATCATTTATTCTGCTGTTAGGTTGACGCATATGCGT
>JBBQSH010000216.1:0-5401 GCA_038214015.1 Ignavibacteriales bacterium
ATCCATATTAGTTTTTAGATAGATTCCCACTTTCGTGGGAATAACAACTGGAAAATAAAGATTATTCTTTTTGAAAATTTTACTATAGAAAGTCCGATGATGGATTACAAAGCTGATTCTGCTTTAATTGTAGATAAAAAATTATATGATGTTCAGAAAATCAGAAATGATTTTCCGATTCTAAAATTACAAGTTCATGGTAAGCCGCTTGTATATCTTGATAATGCAGCAACTACTCAGAAACCGCAATACGTAATCGATAAAACAAATAATTACTACGAAAAGATGAATGCAAATATTCATCGCGGTGTTCACGCACTAAGCCAGGAAGCTACTGAAGCATTTGAGAGCTCAAGAATTATCGTAAAGAACTTTATTAATGCACTTGGCAAGAATGAAATAATTTTTACTCGCGGTACAACAGAATCAATCAATCTTGTTGCTTCATCTTATGGAAGAACAAATGTTAAAGAAGGTGATGAAGTAATCATCTCCACTATGGAACATCATTCAAACATTGTTCCCTGGCAAATGCTTTGTGCAGAAAAAAAAGCAAAGCTTCGCATAATTCCAATTAACGATGAAGGTGAAATCATCTTTGAAGAATTTGAAAAGATGATAAATGAAAAAACAAAATTTGTTTCTATTGTTTATGCCTCAAATTCACTGGGAACAGTTAATCCAGTAAAAAAGATTATTGATTTAGCACATAGCTACAACATTCCCGTTATGCTTGATGCTGCTCAGGCAGTTAATCACTTAAAAATTGATGTACAAAAACTTGATTGTGATTTTCTGGCATTCAGCGGACACAAACTATATGGTCCAACTGGAATTGGAATTTTATACGGAAAAGTAAATCATTTAGAAGCTATGCCTCCCTATCAAGGCGGCGGCGATATGATTTCTAAAGTTACTTTTGAAGAAACAACTTATAACGAACTTCCCCACAAGTTTGAAGCAGGTACTCCAGACATTGCAGGTGCAATTGGATTGGGAGCGGCAATTGAATACATCGAAAAAAATGGACTTGAAAATATTGCTTATCATGAAAATCTTTTACTAGAATATGCTACAAAAGCAGTTTCTGATTTACAAGGTTTGAGAATCATCGGAACAGCAAAAGAAAAAATTGGTGTTTTATCTTTTCATTTTGAAAATGTGCATCCACACGATGTTGGAACTTTTTTAGATTTTGAAGGAGTCGCCATTCGCACAGGTCATCACTGTACGCAGCCATTGATGCGAAGATTTAATGTTCCTGCAACTTCTCGTGCTTCATTCGGAATGTATAACACAATTGATGAAGTTGATATTCTAGTTAACGGTCTGAAGAAAATTTTAGAGGTATTCGGATAATGGATCAGGAATTAAGAGAGCTTTATCAGCAAGTGATTTTAGATCATAATAAATCTCCAAGAAATTTTAGATTGATTGATCATCCAACAAATCATGCTGAAGGATACAACCCTTTATGCGGTGATAATATTAATATTTTTCTGAAAGTAAATGAAGAAAGAGTTATAGAAGATATTTCATTTCAAGGTTCGGGATGTGCAATCTCAAAAGCTTCGGCTTCTTTAATGACATCGATGTTAAAAGGTAAATCTGTTGAAGAAGCTGAAAAGATTTTTAATAAGTTTCATGAATTAGTAACTGATAAACTTGGTGATAATCCTGATATCGATGAGCTAGGCAAGCTTGCTGTGTTTGGCGGAGTGAGAGAATTTCCTGCACGAGTAAAATGTGCGTCGCTTGCATGGCATACGATGATAAATGCTTTACATAACAAGAATGAAAAAGTGGTTACTGAATAACCCCGGTGTCATCCTGAGCGAAGACGAAGGATGACCTTATACTTTAATAATTGAATCGTCACACTTCGACTTCGCTCAGTGTGACCACAGAGTTAATTAGATTATGGCACAAATGACCAAACAAGATTTAGAAGAAAAAATAATTCAAACACTTAAAGGATGTTACGATCCTGAAATTCCTGTTGACATTTTTGAGTTAGGTTTGATTTATGAAATTGCGATTGATGATGATTACAATGTTAAAATTAAAATGACATTAACATCACCAATGTGTCCGGTTGCAGGATCACTCCCGCCGGAAGTAGAAGGAAAAGTAAAAGCAATTCCAGAAGTGAATGATGCGAAGATTGAATTAGTTTGGAGTCCACCGTGGGATAAAGATATGATGTCTGAAGTTGCAAAATTGGAATTAGGATTTTTGTGATATTCTGACTGTCATTCCGTGCGAACGAAGTGAGACACGGAATCCAGTATTAGCAAAATAGATTCCCGCTTTCGCGGGAATGACAAAATAAATTTGATATAATAAAAAAGGAGCAAAAAATGTTTAACATAACTTCACGTTCACCAATGTACGATCAAGATGCGGTTCAGCCAATGCGCGATGAATTAGTTGCGGTTGGCTTTGAAGAATTATTATCTGCTGAAGCTGTTGATAACGCAATTAAGAATAACGATGACAAAACTGTTTTGATTATGATTAACTCAGTTTGCGGGTGCGCTGCAGGAAGTGCACGACCGGGAGTATCGCTTGCTTTGCAGAGTGATATTATTCCAGATAAACTTTATACCGGGTTTGCAGGACAGGAAAAAGATGCTGTCGAACGTTTAAGACAACACGTAAAAGGATTTCCGCCATCATCACCAAGTATTGCTTTGTTTAAGAATGGTGAGTTAGTTCACTTTGTACCAAGATTAAGTATTGAAGGCTATTCTGCTGAACAGATTGCAGTTAATCTTAAAAATGTTTTTAATGAAAATTGTTCTGCAAAAGGTCCATCAATAACTCCAGAACAATTTGAACAAGTACAATATGCTAAACAATGTGGTTCAAAGATTCCGTTGTTTAAAGGATAAAAGTTCGTCATCCCGAACTTGTTTAGGGATCTCTCGAAAATAAAAAAGACCCTGAAACAAGTTCAGGGTGACTATTATGAAAAGATTATGAAATTCAGTACACAAGAAGAATACGGATTAAGGTTATTACTCAGAATCGGGAAAAGCATTTCACCAAATGGAATGACAATTCCCGAACTGAGTGAATTAGAAGGCTTGACCGAAGCAAATGTTGGAAAAATTTTACGCGCATTGCGTATTGCTGGATTTATTGAAAGCTCACGCGGACAAATGGGCGGATATAAACTTGCGCGTTATGCAAATGAAATTCTTGTTGGTGATGTTTTAACAGCGCTTGGCGGCAAACTTTATGAATCTTCTTTTTGTGATTTACACGCCGGTGTTGAAAACATCTGCACAAATTCTATTGATTGCTCTATCCGATCCTTATGGAAAACTGTTCAAACAATGATGGATGGACTATTAAGTAAAATTACTTTGCAGGATTTACTTGGGAATGAACAGCAAGTAGAGTTGTTTGTTACAAATATTACCGAGGAATTGGAAAGCAATAGTTTCAAAAATTAAATTTATTCATTTCTGTTCCATCTCTTCCTTAAGAATCACATTTTTTATTCCGTATAATGATTCTATAATATTCGCTCATAAGCAAAATTTATAGCTATATTTTTTGCTCTTAAGCAAAAATTACAGTAGATTTCTTTCAAAAGGATTGAAAAAATGCAAAAAGAACGATATTTAAAGAATGCCATCATCGATGATCTTAAAGATAAAATGGTCTTTATAGGTGGAGCCAGACAAGTTGGAAAAACCACTTTAGCAAAGGAAATTATTTCTAAAGATTTTACAAGTTCCACTTATTATAATTGGGATTATCAACCCGATAGGAAAAAAATAATTTCCAGTGAACTGCCCGGTGAATCAGAATTATTAATTTTTGATGAAATACATAAATATAAAAAGTGGAAAAACTTAATTAAGGGAATTTATGATACGCATAAAGATAAATTTAAAATTTTAGTAACAGGCTCGGCTAGATTAAATATTTATAGGAAAAGTGGAGATTCACTTCAAGGTCGCTATCATTATTACACTTTACATGCATTTTCATTAGCAGAGATTGAAAATATTTCTAACCAATGGCAGCCGTTGAAAGAAATAGAATTTAAATCTCAAAACTATCAATCTGCTTTAGATACTTTGTTTAATTATGGTGGATTTCCTGAAACACTAATTGCACAAGATACAAGAGTCTTAAGAAGATGGCACAATGAAAAATTAGAACGACTTTTTAGAGAAGATATCAGAGATGTTGAAAATATTAGAGACATAAGCAGTATGAAGTTATTGGGAGATTTGCTTCCAGCAAAAGCAGCGAGTACTCTTTCAATTAATAATCTAAGAGAAGATTTGGAAATAAGTCACCGTGCAATTACAAGCTGGTTAAATATACTTGAATCTTTCTATTACCATTTCAGAATTTATCCTTACTCATCAAAGCTAATCAGATCAATTAAGAAAGAACCAAAAATATATTTAACTGATTGGTCTGAAGTTGAAAATGAAGGTGCAAGATTTGAAAATCTGGTAGCTTCACATTTGTTAAAGTTTACTAACTATCTTTTTGAACGAGATGGTTATAAAACCGGCTTGTTTTATTTAAGAAACGTGGATAAAAAAGAAGTTGATTTTTTAGTAACCGTTGATAATAAACCCTGGTTTGCAGTAGAAGTAAAACTTTCAGAAACTGCTCCATCAAATAATTTATCATACTTTAAAGAAAGGCTTCATATTCCATTTAATTTTCAGGTCGTTAAACAGGATGGAATTGACATACTTAAAAATGATATTAGAATAATGTCGGCAAGTAAATTTTTAAGTGGACTTATTTAATGAATGGAATCGGTGTCATTGAATTTCATTCCCAACTAGAAGTATTCCTAAAATCAGGAAAATGGTGATAACTGAAAAAACAAAATTACTTTACAGGATTTACTTGGTAACGAACAGCAAGTTGAATTGTTTTGTTACAAATATTAACCAGAAGTTTGCGGATAAATTGAAACACAAAAGAGATATCATCTTGAAGTTAATCCTAAAAAACATTGTACATAACAGGCAAAATCACCAATCTCTTTTCTATCATTTCCTAATTCCATTCTCCAGTTTGCATCTTCATTTGATTTAATCATTTCGCGACTAAGTATATTACAAGCATCGATTAAAGCATTGTGAGTTGATGTGCGTAAATCGTCAGTGTTTCGTTTTTCTTAATCACTCATGAAATACCATTCGGCACGGATGTTCGCATATCGTATCGCACACTCAAATAATTCACTCTTTAAGCGTGTAAGTTTTGTAGAGTTAATTTTTTCAAATATTGTTTTGGATTTATCGAAAGTCATAATTTATTTATAATTAAAAGTTTGTTTCTTCACTGTAACCTTCTCCAACATTTTCATATTCACTTCAACACCAATTCCCGGTTTTGTTGGAACATCCATTGT
>JBBQSH010000217.1:0-5354 GCA_038214015.1 Ignavibacteriales bacterium
AATTCATGGGGCAAAACTTTTATTTGCATATGGAGAAGCAACAGTACCAAAAGTAACTGTTATACTTCGTAAGGCTTATGGCGGTGCTTACGATGTTATGAGTTCAAAACATTTGCGTGGGGATATTAATTACGCCTGGCCAGGTGCAGAGATTGCTGTAATGGGTCCAAAAGGTGCAATTGAAGTGCTTCATCAAAAAGAATTACAATTAATTACTGATCCTGCAGAAAGAATTAATTTCGTTAAAGAACGTGAAGAAGATTATAGAAAGAAATTTGCTACACCATATGTTGCAGCAAAGTATGGCTACATCGATGATGTGATAGAACCAAGAAATACAAGATTCAGAGTAATTCGTGCATTGCAATCACTTGCAACAAAGAAGGATGTAAATCCACCTAAAAAACATTCTAATCTACCATTATAAGAAAGGATAAAAAATGTTTTTAGGATTATTACAACAGGTAGCAAAAGACACTTCAGTAGTTACAGTCCATAAGAATTCAGAACTATTCTTAAAGATAGATCCCTATGGTATTGGAATGACTGTAATAGGTTATGTCGTTGTTTTTGCTGCGCTTTTACTGCTCTATATAATCTTCTTTAATCTTACAAAAGTGCTGCAGATAAATGTAAAAAAACTTTTAAGACGAGAAGGAAAAGTAATTGAGATCAAAGATGATATATCCATTTCGGGAGAAGTTAATGCTGCAATTGCGATGGCATTACATCTTTACTTTTCTGAAATGCATGATAAAGAAAACACGGTGTTAACAATAAACCAAACTTCAAGAACTTACTCACCGTGGAGTTCTAAAATTTACGGATTAAGACAATTTTCAAGATAACAGAGAATAAAGTTATGAAAAAATTTAAGTTTACAATTCAAGGCAACAAATACGATGTTAACGTTGTTAACGTTGAAGACAACATTGCAGAAATAGAAGTTAACGGTGCAACATACAAAGTTGAGGTTGATAAAGTTATTGCACAAAGCAAAACACCAAAACTAGTTCGGTCCGTTGCAGTGCCCTCAACAGATACAACACCTTCTATGCAAAAAACAAGTTCACCAATGGCACCTAAAGGTGCGGGCTTTATAAAATCTCCTTTACCTGGTGTTATTTTAGAGGTAAATGTAAAAGAAGGTGATGTTGTAAAAGTTGGAACAAAACTGCTAATGCTTGAAGCTATGAAAATGGAAAATAACATTAATGCTGATAAAGATGGAGTTATTAAATCCATAAAAGTTAAAACCGGTGATTCAGTACTTGAAGGTGATGTTCTTATCGAAATTGGAGCCTAATGATGGAACAACTATTCGAATTTATGGCTCACGGTTTTGACCAGTTTTTCCGATATACGGCATTTCCAAATTTTACAATAGGACATGTTGTAATGTTAATAATTGGATTAGTATTCATCTATCTTGCTATTGCAAAAGAATACGAACCTTTGCTTTTAGTACCGATTGGATTTGGAATGTTAGTAGGAAATATACCTTTCTTACAAGGTGCTAATCTCCAAATCGGTATTTATGAACCGGGCAGCGTAATGGGCTATTTGTACTTTGGAGTTCTAAAAGGTGTTTATCCCCCTCTCATCTTTTTAGGTATTGGTGCAATGACAGATTTTTCAGCATTGCTATCAAATCCAAAATTGATGCTGTTAGGTGCAGCTGCTCAATTAGGAATTTTTGGCGCTTATATGATTGCACTGTTTTTGGGATTTTTACCTGAACAGGCTGCAGCCATCGGTATTATTGGTGGTGCTGATGGTCCTACTGCAATATTTCTTGCTTCAAAACTTGCACCTGAATTAGTTGGAGCTATTGCAGTATCTGCATATTCTTATATGGCTCTTGTTCCTGTAATCCAACCACCTATAATGAGATTGTTAACTACAGATAAAGAACGCTTAATAAGAATGAAGCCGCCGCGCGCAGTTTCAAAATTAGAAAAAGTTCTATTCCCAATTGTTGGTTTAATCCTTACAACTTTAATAGTTCCTAGTGCGATGCCACTGCTTGGTATGTTATTCTTTGGAAATCTTCTTAAGGAAAGCGGAGTTACAAAACGATTAGCGGACACCGCAAAGGGTTCACTGATTGATATAGTTACAATCTTAATTGGATTAACAGTTGGTGCTTCAACCCAGGCAACAACATTTTTAACTTCGCAATCAGTTGGAATTTTTATCCTTGGTGCAGGTTCATTTATTATCGCAACAACAGGCGGAATATTATTCGTTAAGTTTATGAACCTTTTCCTTAAAGAAGGAAACAAAATTAATCCTCTAATTGGTAATGCGGGTGTTTCTGCGGTTCCTGACAGTGCCCGTGTTTCGCAGGTTATTGGGTTGGAGTATGATAAAACCAATCACCTGTTAATGCACGCTATGGCTCCGAATGTTGCAGGTGTAATTGGCAGTGCAGTTGCGGCTGGTATTTTGTTAAGTTTCTTTATGGGATAATTGTTTATTTGTTAGTAGTAGGTAGTGAGTAGTAAATTTATTATTGCTCAAAACCTACTACCAACTACCTTCCACAATCTACTTACTATAATGCATGATCTTCATTAAACTTCTTCAATCTGAATTCTAAATCTCCAAATTGATCCCGTTTAACAAGTGATACGCAAGCGCGTATTCCTTCTAATCTTTCGCTGCCGGTTATGGCTAATGATATAGCACTGATTCCGTAATAGAGTAATTTGTTTAACAGATCTTCTCCATTAAAACCAGGATACGAAAATGTAAAATAAAATCCGTCGGCAATTGGTTCATCTTCATCCTTATCATACACAATCTTAAATCCATTATCAGTAAATAATTTTTTCATTATATGGGCTTTTTCACCATACTCTTTTACCTCTTCAACAAAGTTTAATTTACCTTCATTAGCGGCTTTAAATATTGCCGCAAGTGCATATTGTGATGAATGTGTTATTCCTGCACTTAAAGTGTATATACTGCCAAAAACCATTGAATAACCGAACAGATCTTTTGCATAATACTTTTTAAGTTCAGGATAACTTCTGTTATAAAGTTCATCCGAAATAATCATCATACCAACACGCTGTCCTGCATAACTGAATGCTTTAGAACTTGAAATAGTTAAAATATAATTGTTAGTGTATTTTGCAACTGTTGGCTGATAAGGAGGAACACCCGGTTTAGACATATCTGTTCTGAAATCCATTGCAAAGTAAGCAAGATCTTCAATAGCTATAACATCATACTTGTTGCACATATCACCTATTATCTTTAATTCCTTTTCTGTAAAGCAAATCCAGGATGGGTTATTTGGATTTGAGTAAAGCATACAGGAAATATTTCCCTTGCTCATTATGGATTCGAGTTTATCTCTTAATTTATCTCCACGATAATTATAAACATCAAACGATTCCATTTTCTGATTTAGAACTTTTAACTGCTGGCGGTGTACAGGAAAACCAGGATCAATTAAAAGTGTTGTATCCTTGAATGGGTTACACCTGTTAAGCGTCATAAATGCTGCAAAACTTCCCATCATGGAACCGCAGGTTGGTACACAGCCTTCGGGACTCACATCAATATCCATAAACAATTTAACAAATTTTGATGTTTCAACTTTAAGTGGTTGAATTCCAAATATGTCCGGATAGATAGCAGCAACTCCTCGCTTTAAAGCCTCAATCTCAGCATCAACACCAATTTTTGTAGGTGGTAATCCAGGAATACCCATTTCCATTCTTACAAATTTATCACCTGTGGCTCTTTCAATCTCATCAACTAATTTTTTTACCTCACGGATTGAAGCTCTACCAGGACTATCAAGCTTACTATCTTTCACTTTCTGAGTAACAATTTGATGATCAATCGGTGTGTTTTTGTTTTCTAGATTCATAGAATTGCCAATGAAAATTGATAAAAATTCTTTAATCAAAATTAACGAGCATAGCTTGTGGAAGCAAATTTTATATCCTTAAACGAGGTAAACAGAAAAAATAGTAATAGTTTCTATAAGAATTATTTCTTGTTGTTTCTCTAAAATATTTCACAATGTTTCATATGTTAAGCATTTGTCTCAAAATTTTTAGTAATTTTACGTTAAACATTTAAAAATCTTTGAAAATCAAAGATTTGATTGGCTTAATTTATGAACAGATAAGCAAAATCAAAGTAAAATAAAACTATTCGAATAAAAATTTCACAGAAGGTCATTATGCATAATCAACTTTTAAAGAAAATCGAAAATAGAACTGCGGTTATTGGAATTATAGGTCTAGGCTACGTTGGTTTGCCTCTTGCACTTGAATATGCAATAAAAGGATTTAAAACAATTGGTTTTGATATTGATGAAAGAAAAATTCCGATACTTAACTCAGGTAAAAGTTATATAAAACATATTAAAGCTGATAAGATCAAAAAAACTGTTGGCAACAAAACCTTTTTTGCAACAGCTGATTTTACAAGATTACCTGAAGTAGATGCAATAATTATCTGCGTTCCTACTCCACTAAATGAACATCGTGAACCGGATATGACTTACATAGAAAATTCCGGTAAGATGGTTGCTCAATATTTAAGAGTCGGACAATTTGTTTCATTAGAATCATCTACTTATCCCGGAACTACAGAAGAAATATTATTACCAATGTTTGAGAATGCTCCTTTGACTCAAAATTCAAAAACCAAAATTCAAAAAACAAAAGTAAAACCATTTGTTGTAGGTAAGGATTTCTTTTTAGCATTTTCACCAGAGCGAGAAGATCCTAACAATCCTAATTACTCTACGGCTACCATTCCGAAAGTGGTTGGTGGTGTTACAGCAAACTGTTTGAAGATTGCATTGGCAATTTATAACCAGGTAATAGTAAAAACTGTTCCTGTTTCTTCACCGCGTGCTGCAGAAGCAACAAAACTATTAGAAAATATTTATCGTTCAATAAACATCGCTTTAGTTAACGAACTCAAAATGGTTTTCGAAAGAATGGATATTGATGTTTGGGAAGTTGTTGATGCGGCTGCAACAAAACCTTTTGGATTTCAGGCATTCTATCCTGGTCCTGGTTTAGGTGGGCATTGTATTCCGATCGATCCTTTCTATCTTACCTGGAAAGCGCGTGAGTTTGAAATCAGTACCAAGTTTATTGAACTTGCCGGTGAGATAAATACTTTTATGCCATTTTACGTCGTAGAAAAAGCAAGTGAAGTATTAAACAAGTTTAAGAAATCATTAAATGGATCTAAAGTCCTTATACTTGGTGCCTCATACAAAAAAGATATTGATGATATGCGTGAATCTCCTTCTCTGAAACTTATTGAGATATTAAGAGAGAAAGGTGCAAAAGTAGATTATAATGATCCTTACG
>JBBQSH010000218.1:0-5329 GCA_038214015.1 Ignavibacteriales bacterium
TATGCTTTATTTTCTCCTCAGTCATTAATTGCGGAAGGAACAGCTAATTATGGTATCGATATGGCTTTCCCCGGTGATGAAAGAATAAAATTTGAGAAAGAAGTTTTATTTCCGTTAGCAGGATTAAATCCTGATGAAGCAGATCTTTATTATAAAGTTTTAGAATTGCAAAAGAATTTTAGTTATTCCGGTAATGAAGCTGCAAGAAATTATCTTGATGGGAAATGGAATCGTGAGCAGACTGTGGAATGGTTAATGAAAAATGCTCTTCGCACAAAAGATAGTGCTGATAAATATGTTTCGTTTATTGAAAAGTATAGAAGCTATGTAATCAACTATAATTTGGGAATGGATATCGTAAAAGATTACATCGAACGTAATGGTGGAACTGAGAGCAATTCTGTCAAACGCTGGGAACTTTTTGAGCATTTATTATCAACACCACAGACTCCGAGCAGATTAGCTGCAAAATAGGAGCAATTTGCTTTAACAGTTTGTCACACTGAGCGAAGTCGAAGTGTGACCTATTTATTTGTAATTATCATCCTTCGTCTTCGCTCAGGATGACATAATAATGGTAACTTGTTTATGTCACAACAAATACAAGCAGACGGCAGTATAAAATTCTTTATTACAATAATTGGTTTAGTTGTAATTGCAATTGTGTTAAAAGAACTTAGTCACATTTTTATTCCGCTTGTAATTGCAATTTTTCTATTCTTTGTTTTTTCTCCGCTTAACTCTTGGCTAAGTAATAAAAAAGTACCGATGTTTATAATCACACTGCTTGATATTGCGATTACGTTTAGTGTGCTTTACGGTGTTGGGAGAATTGTTATCGACTCATTTTTTCAGTTTTCAGATGGACTACCTTTTTATGGTGAAAAGCTAAGCAATATGGTCAGAGCCACTGCGGCTTCATGGGGGTTAACTGATCCGTTTTTTACTGAGTTTTCTTTTGATCAGTTACTTACTAAACTAAATATTCAAAATATTGCAGGTGGATTGTTCTCATCTACTTTTTCTTTGCTCGGAAGCGTATTGTTTGTTCTGTTCTTTTTTGTGTTCGTGCTTTCCGGTAACGAAACAATTTATGAGTCTATTAAGCACAGATATGTTTTTAAGAAAGTAAACCCGGAACTAAAGGAAATAAAAAGAAAGCTGCAGCACAAGGATGCATCAGTTGATGAACAAAAACTTTTAGATGAATTTAGACACGAAAGGCAATTACGCGAGCAGCAGCTTGAAACAACGTTTAAAAAAATTACCGAGCAAATTCAACGTTACATAATTGCAAAGGTTGGTGTTAATCTTATTGCAGGAATTATAACGACAATTGTTTTATCAATTATCGGTGTTGATTTTCCTATTGTTTGGGGTTTGTTTGTTTTTCTATTTAATTTTATTCCAACTATTGGCTCTGCAGCAGCATTAGTTTTTCCAGTTCTGTTTGCACTCGTTCAGTTTGATTCTGCTGGTACAATGCTACTTGTATTAGCTTTAATGGCTGGAATCCAAACTCTTGCATTTAATGTTGCAGAACCAATGATACTTGGTAAGCGATTAAACTTAAATCCTTTATTAATTCTTCTTTCTGTTTTGGTGTGGGGATACATTTGGGGAATAGTTGGTATGCTTCTCTCTGTTCCGCTTACTGCAATAATCAAAATTATAATCTCAAACTCAACCTCACCAAATAGGCAATTCTTTGAACATTTGATGAGCCAGGAGAAAGAATGAATGTGTGCCCCACCTTTTAAGTGGAGTACACATTAAAATTTAGTATTTTGTTTAAGTCATTTCGACCGAAGGGAGAAATCCAATACAACTTAAGATAACAGATTTCTCAGTCGAGTTCGCCGCGGCGAATCCTTCGAAATGACCCACTATTTGTTATCAGACAATTGAAGCTTAAGATTCATTACTAATTTCATCAATACTATCTCATCCACAAAAACTTCTTTAAATATATTTGCAATCATTTCTTTCGTAACGCGATTAAAATCTTCCTCTCGCGGGAAAATACAAACTCCGCTTAAATCAATAGCTGCGGGGCTAACTAACATCTGCGTTTCATCTTCTGCAAAGAAAACTGCCGGACGATGTTTTGCTCTTAGGAATATTATAACTCTCCATCCGTATTCTTCTTCATAAAAAGATACAAGATTCATTAATGGTTCCTGCTCTGCATTCATCAGCTCAGAATAAGTCTTGTAAAATTTATTAAAAATTTTTACAACTAATTTTTTATCCAGGCTTTCTATCGAAATAAATTTTCTTATCCCATCATCAACAGCAAAAAAAGAAAGATTGTCATCTTCAAAAATTACTTTGCCGTATTCATTTTTTATTTGATGAAACTCATCATCAATCGGCATAAAATATTTATTGCCCGCCTGAAAATGCAAATGATCAGGCGCAGAAGCGCCGCACCTCGGTCCGTTATAAATAACCGAATAATGTTTAGAAAGATCTTTGCTCAAATCCAGCATATCAGAAAAAGTATCAATAATTCTTTGCGGCGTATGTTCTTTATAAGTTAATGTAAAGTGAGTTGGAAAAATTGGAAAAGGATTACAAAGAATTATGTACTTATCATTATATAAAATTCCTTTTTGTTCTGGCGGAAGATTCTCCGCGCATAAAAAACATTTTCTTTCGCTTATAGATTTAGGGTCAACCTTTGCAGATGTCGAAGTCATTCGTCCTGCGTTAAACTGTGCTTTAATTTTGTATCCATCAAACTGAAAAGATTTTGATCTTACAGTATCAAGCGATTTGAATCCAGCCTTAAGCATCGGCCACTGCTCTTTCTGGATTTCAGACAATCGCGCTGCTGCATTGGAAAAATTGTTTACTTCAATAAGGTTAAATATTAATTGGTCATCAGATAAAATTTTCATACTACACTATTTTTTATTTATACAATTATTATAAAACTCAATTGTTTTATCAGTAATAATTTCAAGATCAAAAACCTTAAGAACTCGCTGTCTAGCTGCTTTGCCCATTTGCAATCTTTTGTTCTCATCATTTATTAGCAGTTCTGTTTTGTCAGCAAGATCTTCAGCATTTTTATTCTGGAATAATAAATTAGTTTTACCATCAACAGCAATATCAAGCACACCATCAGCATTAGCACAAACGGATGCTCTCTCCATTGCCATTGCTTCAATAAGTGCGATGCCAAATGCCTCAGCGTGTGATGGGAAAATAAAAATATCAAAAGCAGATAGTACATCGGGTGTATCACTGCGGAAACCCGCAAAGATAATATTATTAATTCCAAGATTTTCCGCTAGACTTTTTATGCTGCTTGCATATTCATCTTCACCTCGGCTTGCTTCTCCAACTACAATAAATTTCAAATTCTTATATTTTAATGAAAGCATTTTTGCGGATTGCAAAAATTCTTCGTGTCCTTTGCCGGGACTAAATCTTGCAATCATTCCAATTACAATATCTTCGTCCTCAGCACTAAACTCTTCCCGTACTTTTTTTCGATCAGCCTTTGCAGGATCAAACTTTTTAACATCCACAGCATTGTAAAGTAATTCAATTTTGTTCGCTGGCAGTGGAGTCGTTTCAATCAAATTGTTTTTGATTATCGTGCTTATAGCAAATGCTAATGTTACGCGTTGATAAAGTAATTTATGCAACAAATCTTTTTTAACGATGAACGATCCCATCTGCTTTGTTATAAATAATGGAATAGTTGACGCTGCTATTTTTAATGAAGGGACTAGCAACCATAGATCTTTTGAAGCCTGTGTGTGAATAAAATTATAACCATTGTTTTTTATAAGCGCAGCAATCTTAAGAATAGTAAATGGATGAAAATACCCAGAAGCTTTAACGGGATGAATAATTATTCTAAGATTATTTGCTTCAATTTGCATTCTGGATTCTTCAACACATAAGAGTTCAACTTGATAATTTCTTTCTATCAGTTTACGAATGAAAATAAGCGTAATCATTTCCATTCCGCCCCAGCTTTTAGATAAACAGGAATAAAGGATTTTCATCTAATCTTACTCAAACTCTTATTCTCACTCTAACTCTCTTTAATAAATCTTTTTAATTTTAGCGCCTTTAAAGTAATGGACCGCAATTTCATCAAACTGATATCCTTGCTCTGCCATAACAGCGGCACCTATCTGACAAAGTCCGGCACCGTGTCCCCATCCTGCGCCGTACAAGATAAATTTTTCCGGTATACCATCAACATCACCAAATTTTTCAACAATAAAAGCAGAGCTGTAAAGATGAGTTTCGGAAAGCGTTCTTCTTATTTCGAGTTCTTTTCCTATTGTTAAAGTTTTATTTGTTCCAACAATTTTAAGTTTAACAAGACGCGATGAAAATCCTCGTTCAACCGGAACAAGATTTTTAATTGATCCAAAATCAATTCCGCTTTTTCTTTTTATAAGATCAGATATTTGTGCTTGGGTAAATTCAACTTTCCATCTGTAGAAATCTTTTGTCTCCTGGTCGTAATCCAAAAGAATTTGATTTAATATTTTGGGATCTGTTGTATTGCAAAATGCAGGTGGATTTCCCTTTATCCATTTTGCAGCATTTATTTCTTTCGTAAAATCATCATCAAAATCATCAGCTATAAATTTGTAATCATAAATCGCACTTATTGAAGGGTGCTTTACGGGTTCCCAAACATTTTCAAATGATTCAGAAATTCCACCGCATGATTTAGAAAAACGCGCATCAAGAATTTTCTCATCTTCAAGTAAAACCACTCCCGTGGTTTGCTCCACTGCTTTTCTCACAACATCAGAAGTAGTTTTAGTAACTCCCTGGTACCGCTGGCAATGATCATCTGCACAAACATCAAAGAGTTTGTGATCTTCCCTATCGTACCATCGGATTAATTCATCTTCAGATTTATAAACAGTTTTATAATTGGAATGTGCTGATTTTATTGCTTTGGATTTTTCAATCTGTGCAAGAAGCCAGCTTCTGGATACAACAGCCGTTGCTTTTAACATTTGCATTGAACACTTTGCACTCATTTCAGATGAGATAACACTCATTAAATATTTTTCAATCGGTACAATGTTAACTGCGGTTATTTTTCCGTTGTCTTTAATAAGTTTTAGTGAATGTGTAAAGCGCTGCTTTTCTTTTCGTTCCCAATGAAACTTAACACCAATTACAACATCTCTTATAAGAAACGATTCACTTTCTGGTTCCTGCGGTTCAAAAATTATTTCGTCAGATATTTCAATTTTATCGGCATCACCATTACAGACTATTCTATCGTTAACAAGTTCAGCTTCAAATCTTCCACTAAAAAAATGCTTAAAGCCGTATG
>JBBQSH010000219.1:0-5307 GCA_038214015.1 Ignavibacteriales bacterium
AAAATGCACTTTTGGGCTGGGCAAACTGCTTGCATTAGATGAACCCCAGGAAACACCAAAGATATGTGTGTCCGATGCGTTTCTTATCTGAACTGCTTCAGAACTTCCTGCAAATAAAAAAACATTACCAGAGAAATATAATGCGTTGCTTGATTTAACAATCAATAAATAATCACTTGGGTCTAAATCTTCTGAAAAAGAATTTTCTGGTCTGGCAACTACAATAACAGTTCCCTTTTTTAGGTTACTCCATAAAGAATTGTTGGTAAATGCAAGGGGCAATTGTGCAACACCGCTGCTGTTAAAATCTCTTATATCCCAGTTTCTAATATCAAGACTATCCTGCACGACTAATAATTCGAGCCATTCATCGTTTCCACTGGAATTATATACTTCGTTAATAATAATAGACTGTGGAAAAAGAAATCCAGCAAGAAGAATTGAAAAGAAAAAATATTTTAATGGTTTCATTGTACATCCGTTGATAAAATGAATCTTTGTATTCTGTTATTCCCTCTGTCAGCTACATAAAGTATTTTATCAAAAAATGCTACTGCATAGGGTTCGGAAAAAACTGATGGTCCGCCAAAACCAATTAATTTATCTCCGAATGAATTAAATTTATAAACACTATCTCGTGAAGTTTCCGCAACATAGATATTGCCTGATGGATCTATTTCAGATCCTTGCGGTTGAGAGAAAAATCCTGGAGTCATTAAATCACTAGCGGCAGGTGTCAAATTATTTTCGTAACCTGTAAAATCCTGTGAAGACACATATCTGAACCACTGTGTCTTAAAACTATTTTCTCCAACTAAATTGACTACAATATCATAGTTTCTTTTGTTGAAAGATTTTATGCAACTCACATTGTTTACAGACAATATGCCTGTGCTGGTTGGCGAAAGTAACGGAACTCTTCCAATAAGTGTATCGGTCATTCCATCATTCTTAGTTTCAAAACGCAGTAATGAGTTATCAGGATCAATGAGATTAGAATTATTTGGTCCTGTTCGAGCAATCAAATAAGAGTTATCATAAAAAACTGCAGCACCCGTGTATTTTCTATCAGGTTTATTAAGATCAGAAGTTTGCGGTAAAATTCTTTTTATTGGTGCAGTTGCCAGATCATGATTTGAAGCAACTAAATCAATTTTATATACCGCACTAAATGTTTGTCCCAAAGTATCAAACTGTGCACACACAATTAGATTTAATTTATAATCTTCAGCAATTGCAACCGGATGTTTTATTGAACGGGAACTTAATCTCTGTCCATCAAGATTAAGCATAACGATTTGGTCGTTATCCGTATCTGCAACATAAATTAATGGTTCTCTTCCAACAATTATATCCTCAGGATGATTAAACCCTTCCCAATCGGGATTAAGTTTAATATAAATTGTATCTCCTTTAATATTCCCCGGATCATCGGTATCAAACTGTGTAATATCAAATTTATCATAACAGGAAGTTATACTTAGAAGAATTAAAATTGATACGAAATATTTTATATTTTTAATTTTTATCATAAGCCAAGTGTAATTGAAAATCTATGTGCTGATCCTAATCTCGCAAAGTTTGCGAAAGCATAATCCACGCTAATATTGGCAATGCTAACTGGAATGTTCACTCCGGCACCGAATGTAAAATCTTGTTCATCAACATTTATTTTATATCCAGCGCGAGCAAAGAACATATTATTCCATACATATTCTGCACCTAAAGATACATTTTCGCTGTTATCATTTGGATGATTTAGCTGTATTGAAGTTGTTACTCTGTTTTCATCATCTTCGTAAGGTTCAAATGCAAATCCTATACGAAACATCGTTGGTGGAGAGAATGACTGCCATTCAGAATTTGTTCTGTTTCCAACAAGTACCACCTCACCATCAGGAGCAAGATCATTACCAAAGTTTGTTACAGCTACAGCAAATCTTGTACTTCCTAATCCTGTCCAATAATAAGTACCAAGATCAATCATAATCCCACGCATCTTAAGTTTGTCTAAAGATTCTTCAATGTATCTGATCGATGCCCCAAAACTAAATTGATCCGTCATTTTTTTTGAATAGGATATTGCAATTCCCAGATCACTAAATCCAAAATATTCTCCGGTACCAAAGGGTGCATATTCAGTTGTTACTTTCATTTCATCCATAGAAAGCGAAGTGAGGGAAACACCAAAGGTATTTTCATCATCAAGATGATAAACAGCACCAATAAAATCGTGATTTATATCCACAACCCATTGATTGTGCGCGAACATCACTTGATTTTCTGAGAACTGAGTCAGCCCGGCAGGATTCCAGTACAAAGCTGAAACATCATTTGCAACTGCCACAAATGCATCACCCATTGCTGTTGCTCTGCCGCCAACACCAATTTTTAAGAATTGTGCGGTTGATATGCCGGCACGTTGTTCACCCAATACAGGAAATAACTGCGGTTTAATTTCAGAAAAGCTTAACGCCATAAAAATTATTGTAATTATATATTTCATATTAAAATCTTATACTCACGCCAAATTTTATATTTCTGCGAGTTAAATATCTTGCAGGATTATATGGATAAGCAGTAACGGGCGCCTGTACATCCGGGTATCGCGGATCGTTAAAACTTGCTGGCAAATCATCACCATATTCATATGCTCTGCCGGTAACGGGATTAATAATAGCAGAGTTCTGTCTATCAAGCAGATTGTTAATTTCAACAAAAAGAGAAAACTTTAAGTCCATTAATTGAAAATATTTTTCAAAATTTAAATCCACCCAAAACCAGTCATCTCCAATTTTGCTGTATCTGTTATTAAAATCGGTCTCATATTCAGCTCTTCCGTCATCGTCAACAAAGCCTGTAAATATTGCAGGTGTGTATCTTTTGCCTGATTGAAAAAAGAATCTTAAGTAAAGATTGTAATCATCTAAAATGCCTGGCGCCAAACCAAACATCGGCTCACCTCTTGGAACATAAAAACTTGTTGATAGTGATGCTGTTAGAGGTCTATCCCACGGAACATATTGTTCTTTTATTGATTCATTAAGATCGCCTTGCAAAACTAATACGCCTTCATCTGCGGAAGAACTTTTACCCGTAACGATTGCATAAGTAAAAGAAGCAACTCCATTAAACCACTTTCCAATTCTTTTACGATACTCTAATTCGATGCCACGTGAACGAGCATAATCAGAATTGACATAAGTGATAAAACTTTCAGTGGCAAATCGAGGCGAAACAATTCTGGCTGTTCTTGTGTTTATGTAATCAAAAATATCTTTATAGTAAGCGGTTACGGTTAAAACATCATCAGACGAAAACTGAGTTTTCAATCCAAGTTCGTATGCAACAGTTGTTTCGGGATTTAAGTTTGGATTACCAAATCGTTGAAATGATGATTGTGCATTTAAAGGATCTAATTTTGCATAAACAAATTTAGAATTGGGCCACTTACTAAAATGTCCGTAAGAAAAAAATAACGTTTGATTATCAGACACAGGATGAGATATACCTAATCGAGGACTCAGTCTTCCCTTCCATCTTCTGCCGCCAAACCATGCATAAGTATCTTCGTAGTACTCATCTCTTACTTCATCGGGGATAGTTACAACCTCTGGATTTGCTACTGCGTCATCAACATACTTGCCAGGAAACCAATAATCAAACCTTAATCCAAAATTTAAAATCATTCCACTAAAATTAATATTATCCTGTGCATACATTGACCCGACAGCCGGGTAAACTTTATAAATATCATTATTCAAACCCAGTTCACCAATCCATGGTTTATAAATATCAATAACCTGCATTTCTTGAAATTGCAGATTAAATCCGGCTTTAAATTTATTTTTTTCATCAAAGAAGTTTGTAAGATCACCACGCACAGAAAATTCCTGAAAATAATGGTCACGCCAGGTAAATGGATTTCCAACATCCCAGAATCCATCACCGGGAATAACACCAATTGTGTCTCTGTCTAAATTGAAATATTCGATTGGAAAGTTTACGATATCTTTTGGCTCATTGTATAAATACCAGTCGTTTCCGTTAGCATCTGCACGAAGATTAGTAAAGAAACTGTTTACTTTAAATTCATAAAATGCAGAAGGACTTAAGGTATGCGTAATTCCAAATGAGTTATAAGTATTATTATGTGTAAAGGTATTTGCGTTATCTAAAATATTTTGATAATTATACTGGTAACCCGGACTTGGTTCAACGTACTCAAGATTTGACTGCAACGACTGCGAGTTTTGATTAATGTTAACCGATTGATTAAATGAATAATAAAATTTTAAAGTGGGTGAATATTTATAAGTTAGCTTAGCAAGCCAGAACCAATTGTTTTCTGCTTTTGGTGCAAATTGTGTTCCGTTAAAGATAGATGAATTTAACTGGTTTGCTGTTGGTTTATAATATCCCTGCGTTATACCATCAGACAATCCGGTATAAAAACTTCCAAAGAATGTTAACTCACCTGGTATCTTTAATCCCATTGCTGGTAAAATGAATGATGTGAATGGTTCAGGACCACTTAAGTTTCCTTCAATAATATCAATATTAAAAACGTGGAATGAAGATTTATCTCCTAAATAATCCCGTTTGTAAGAGATAGAACCTGAATACTTCTGTCCGCCTTCTCTTGTTTTTACATTCACAATTCCGGAAGTGGCTTGTCCGAATTCAGCATTAAATCCACCGGTAATAACTTCAACTTCTTCAATTGCATTTGCTGAAAGCTGTAAACCAAAACCTGTACCTGCTAGGGGATCCTGAACGGAAACTCCATCCAACAAAAACGCATTTTCATAAGCTCTGCCGCCACGAATATGAATAGCATTATCAGACTTTACAACACCAGATTGCTGAGTTACAATATCAGTTATATTCTCTAATACAGCAATATCTAATTCCTCTTTTGAAATTGTTTTCTTACTCTGTGTTTCCTCAACATCCATTAAAGGTTTTTCACCAATAACAACAACATCCTGATCAAGTGTAAGAACTGTTTCTTCAAGTTTTACATCAAGTTCTATAGTTTTATTATTTTCAATTTGAATTCCTGTATACTGAACTGTTTTGTATCCGATCAAAGAAATGTCAATGTTGTAACTTCCAACGGAAATATTGCTGATCTTAAATTTTCCATTAATATCAGTAGCAGCACCGTAGTAAGTACCTTTTAAAATAACGTTAACGCCCGGTAAAGCATCTCCGTTACTTGCATCTTTTACAATACCTGAAAGATTTCCAGTGCTTTGAGAGTAAATTAAAAATGAATTAATAAGTATCAGTAGAATCGTAAAT
>JBBQSH010000220.1:0-5283 GCA_038214015.1 Ignavibacteriales bacterium
TTTATTATTTGCTCAGGAAGCACCAAAGGATCAATTATTTATGGTTCGTGAAGAAGTTGCAAGAGTTGATATGTGGGATAAGTATGAATCAACATCTAAACAATGGGTTGATATGATGACCAAGGGGGAACTTGATATTCCTTATTTAAGAGCCTCGCAGAGGGAAGATGGACATTACTATTATCTTATCCCTCTAAATAGCTTTTCAGACATTGATAAAATGCCAGGAATATTTGGTTCTGCAATTGATAAGGTCGGCAAAGAAAAATGGGCTGACTTTATGGTGGAAAATGAAGGCAGCATGGTTACTCACAGAGATTATATTGTTAAATGGTCTGCAGAATATTCTTACGTACCTAAAGAACCACGACTAAAAATGGAAGATGCAAAGTTTATTCACTGGATGTATTTTCATTTTAAATTAGAAAATCGCCAGGAACTATTATCTGTGCTTAAAGAATGGAAAAAACTTTATGAAGATAAAAACATCAAAAACGGGTACAGTATCTGGATTGTAGAACTTGGACTTGATAATAATATGATGGTGCTAACGGAGAATTTTAAAGATGGTGCGGATTTTTATACATCCCAAAAAGAAGATAACGCTTTAATGGAGGCCGAAGCGAGTGCACTCTGGGCAAAAATGGCTCCGTTTCTTACTTCTATTGAAAACAAATATGGCAGTCCAAGACCTGATCTTGGTTACGTAAAAAAATAGTGTTTATAATTTGTTCACTAGCCGATATAAATAAAATTTGTATCGGCTTTTTTGTTTGATAATATTTCAATCAATAAATAAAAACATTCTTGGAAAATAAAATGCCAACAATAGATCCACGGATAGATTTATACATTTCTAAATCAGCTGAATTTGCAAAACCGATATTAATTCATTTAAGAGAACTTGTTCATGCTGCTTGTCCCGATGTGCAGGAAACAATTAAATGGAGCTTTGCAAGTTTTGATTATGAGGGACCAATGTGCAGTATGGCTTCATTTAAACAGCATTGTGCTTTTGGATTCTGGAAAGCGTCGTTAATGAAAGATAAATCTCTTGTGAGTAATGCTGAGTCCGAATCTGCAATGGGGCATTACGGCAAAATCACATCATTAAAAGATCTTCCACCAGATAAAAAGATTATTGCTCACATTAAAGATGCAATGATGTTGAATGATAAAGGTATAAAACTTCCGCCTAGAAAAATTACTGCTTCTAAAAAAAATATTGTTGTTCCTGATTACTTTTTAAAACAATTAAAGAAAAACAAAAAAGCATTTACAACTTTTGAAAGCTTCAGCCCTTCACACAGACGAGAATATGTGGAATGGATTATAGAAGCAAAAACTGAAAAAACAAAAATCCGCAGAATGGAAACAGCAATCGAATTGATGTCTGAAGGTAAATCACGTAATTGGAAGTATATGAAAAAATAAAATGAGGTTTTATGACTAACCTAAATAACACAACTTTGCTTCTAACTCATTTACAATGGGCTGATGCAGAAGTATGGAAAAAAATCCTCTCGATTGATGCTACAGAGAAAGATGAAAGAATTAAAAAACTTTTATACCATCTTCATCAGGTTCAATACGCGTTTTACTTTTTATGGAATGAGTTGCCGATTGAAATTCCAAAGCCGGAAGAGTTTTCTGATCTTAAATCAATTGCAAAATGGGGATTTGATTATCAGCAAAAGTTAACTGAATTATTGTCTTCAGAAAAAGTAAATGAAAAAAACAAAATTGTTCAAATTCCATGGTCTGTTTTTGTTGAACGGAAAACAAAACAAAAAGTTGTTCCCGCAACACTTGCGGAAACAATGTTGCATGTCGCTTCACACAGCACATATCACCGCGGACAAATAAACACTCGCTTTAGTGAACTTGGCGGTGAACCAGCTAATGTAGATTTTATAGCATGGATATGGCTTGGAAGACCTTCTGTTGATTGGAGTAACGTAAAACAGACTTAAGTCTGTTCTACGATTTTGCAATAGATGTCATTCTTCCAATTCTCCCTGCTTGTCTCTGCGCAAAAGAATTATAATTTTAATCTGTTTACTTTCAAAAAGGTTGTTGGTTGAATGATATTTATTATTACAAAGTAAGGATGATTGTCCTCTCATTTTCATTACTCTTTTGTACAATTCAGTTGAGCGCAAAGGAAGCTGCGGCAAATAATAACCTGACAAATGAAAAACCCACTGCTGCTTTTTTAGAACTCGGTTTAGAATATTATTTCCCCTCTCACTGGAACAGACAAATTCAAACTATAAATTTAAACGGACTTCTTGGTGAAGAATTGATACAAGTGATTGGCGCTCAAATATTTATCGGAGCAACAATTACGCACGCGTGGGGAAACGTAATAATGGTAAACGAATTTTTAAAAGAGGCGACATATACAACTTCGGCAATTGGAATTGGACCGATAATTTTATTGCGTGTACAGCCGCTTACCATTGGTAACTTTTCTTTTTCGGTTGATGCACTTGGGGGAATTATTCTTTACAACAAATCATTTCCGCCTGGTGGAAATATTTATAACTTCATGTTTCGTCTTGGGGGAACAATTACTTTTTATGCTGGTGATAACTACAGTCTTAATCTTGGCCTAAGGCGAATGCATATTTCTAATGGACAAGGGATTGGTTCTTTTAACCCGTTTTATGAGGGGGAGGGATTGTCTTTAAATGTTTCGAAACAATTTTGATTTTTATTTTTTGTAATATATATCTCATAAAAAGTTTTATACTAATTAACTTAATAGAAATTTAGAGCTTCATATGAAAACAGTTATCATTATAGTTTTTCTGTTTTTTCAATACTCATTTTCGCAAACCATAACCATTCCTTCTTACTATCAAACAGATGAAAAATTTTCTCGGGATTTGCAGAAAATCGTTAGAGAGCTTGAGCTTGATAAAAACTTTGATGTTGGTGAAGATGGAGTCGAGCAAATATCCTTAGCCGTAATTGATTTGACGAGCGATCAGCCCAAGCTTGGCGGAGTTAATTATGATAATTTTATTTATCCCGCTTCTGTTTACAAAATGTATGTTGCCGCTGAGATTCTAAATCAGGTTTCACAAAAAAAATATTCTTTATATCAATCTTATGTTGCAAAGGAGCCGAATGTAGTTGATCGATCAAAGCAGATTGATAGTGATCCGCGACCACTATTAAAAGACAATGATACGGTTACGGTAAATTATCTTTTAGATTTAATGATAACAAGAAGCGATAATTCATCAGCAAATTGTTTGATTGATATAGCTCAAAGAAAAAACATTGATAGTTTGCTTCATTTATATGGTTGGTATGGTAGCGAGGTAACCAGAAAATATTTAAAAAGGAAATTTGAAGATCCGGGTTACGAGAAAATAAGAGGAACTGAAACCTGTGCTCTTCATGCTGCAGATTTTATGTATAAGATTTATTCCAACACACTGGTTAATGAATGGGTTAGTCTGCAAATGAAAACTTTGCTCGGCAGACAACTTGATAAATCAAAGCTTGCAACTGGATTACCAAACACCGCAATGTTCTATCACAAAACAGGCTGGTTTTCTTACTGGACAAATGATGTTGGAATCGTAATAGATGGAGATGTGAAATATATAATTGCCTGCTTCATTCCGCTTAAAGAAGAATTAGCATTACTAAAATTTAAAACGTTATCCGAAAAAATTTATGAGTTGATGAACAGCAGGAAGTAGTTTTCTTTTCTCAGCACTCTTTGTATTGCTTCTACCTTGCGATCTTTGTGTGAAATGTATTTGGCTTTGTTCACGCAAAGCACGCTAAGTTTTTAGCAAAATACGCAAAAAAAAATAACAGACCACCTTATAGCTGCTTCATTGATTTAACTGTTGCAGCAATTCCATTTTGGTAACTTGTTGGTGTAAAATTAAATGCCTCCTCAAACTTTGTACTATCGAACAGATAATCATGTTCATTCTGATATAACATCTCAATACTTTCTTTAACAACGGGAACAAACATTCCAACCATTTGAATCATCCATTTTTTTAACACAGTGTATTTTGTCTCTACGCCAAATTCTTTTGCAGCAATTTCAATAAACTCTTTTCCTGTTAAAACATTTTTATCGGTAGGTAAATGCCAAATTTGATTGTACGCAGAAATTGTATTTCCCAAAAGAGCAGTAGCTTTTCCAGCATCCGGAGTATATGTCATTGAATGCTTTTTATTTGCATCAATAAACCATTGGGCTGTTTTTCCTTTTTTGAGATTATGAAATACGGTAACAGTTGCGAAACTTAATGGAGTGTTTGGTCCATAAAAATCAGCAGCACGAGCAATTATTGCATCAAGATGTCCGTGTTCAACTTCACTCATTATCATTTGCGCAATTTGTGCTCGCACTTCTCCCTTTTTACTTAATGGGTTTACGAGTGAATCTTCTTTCATCCAGCCTTTTACTAAACCATAAGCATAAACGTTATCAAAAAAAACTAGTTTCGATTTATTCAACTTACAAGCCTCTATTACATTTCGCATAATCAGCGGCCACTGTTCTTGCCATATAGAAATTTTATATTGAAGTCCGGCAGTTAAATAAACCACTTCACTTCCTTCAACAGCAGTTAGTACCTGCTGTGGATTTGTTAGATCAGCAACAACTAATTGATCTGTAGGATTTACACGTTTTGGATTACGACTAACTAACCTAATCTTATTTGTGTATTTAGTAAGTGATTTTGCCAACTCAGTTCCTATTACACCCGTTGAGCCTAATATTGTTTGCATTTAAACCTCTGAATAAAACTAAAATAAATTGTTGGTTAAATATCGGGATTGAGTTGGGATTATAATTTAGCAGAAATCACATTTCTCTTTAAAGTGCAGAAAAAATAATATAATTACTCGGGTTTGTGATTTGAATCTCAAAAAATCAATAACATTTAGAAGTCTATAAGAACAGAACCGCTGCTTAATGATATTGTTTTTGTTGAGTCATCAGTACGCGCATTAAAATTGAATACTGCATCAAGATCCTTATCTGAAATTCTATTGATTGTCATAAAACTTATATTATCAAAGTATGCTTTGTGGTTTTCATCCTCAGTTCCACTGCGCGAAACAAGTGTATAATAAGCTTTAACATAATACGTAAATCCAGGTTCATTCTCGCCAATACCAAATTTGCCTGTCTGGCTAACACTTATTTTTAATTCAATTTCCGAAGAAGAAAATATTGGATGATTAGTAATTTTCTGTGTTGCTTTAACAATACGTGTATTGCCGCTCTTGCTGGTT
>JBBQSH010000221.1:0-5276 GCA_038214015.1 Ignavibacteriales bacterium
AAGTTTTTTGTAACAATAGATAAACCTTTAATTCTCACTCTTTGCAGACCTGATCGAAGAAAAAATATTTCGGGTTTGATCACAGCTTATGGAGAGGATAAACAGCTTCAGAAGAAAGCAAATCTTGCTATATATGCCGGGGTGCGAGAAGATATCCAAACAATGGAAGAAAATGAACGGGAAGTTCTTACAGAAATTCTTTTGTTGATGGATAAATATAATCTTTACGGTAAAATGGCGATACCCAAAAAACACGATACAGATATTGAGGTACCGGAATTATATAGGATAGCCGCCCGAACAAATGGAGTTTTTGTAAATGCTTCTTTATCAGAAACTTTCGGATTAACACTTTTAGAAGCATCCGCTTCTGGATTGCCTGTTGTTACTACGCAGGAAGGCGGTCCGAGGGATATTATTAGCAATTGTAAAAATGGAATTAAAGTGGACGTTTCAGATTCAGCAAACATAGCAACTGCATTAAATAAAATTCTAGATAACAAAAAATTGTGGAAAGAATATTCTGTTAATGGCATTGACAATGTTAAAAGGTTTTATACCTGGCAATCACATTCAAAAATTTATTTAAGTGAAGCAAAAAAAATATTAAATGAACAATCAAAAGTTCATAATACATTTGCTGAGACCGGAAGAAAACTTTTTGATATGAAAAAACTTATAGCAACGGATATCGATTATACATTGGTTGGGGATGACAGATCTCTGAACGAATTTGATGATATAATAAAAAATATGCATCCGCGTGTTGGTTTTGCAGTTGCAACTGGAAGAGTAATTGACTCAACTATGGAAATATTAAAGAAAAAAAATATTATATTGCCGGATATTCTTATAACTTCAGTTGGCTCTGAAATATATTACAACCACAAGGATCATCTGATTTATTCTAAAGGCTGGGATGCTCATATTTCACATCAATGGCAGCGCGATAAAATTGTTCAGCTTCTTTCAAAATTTGATTTCCTAAAATATCAGGAGCTAAAAAATCAAAGGAATTTTAAAATCAGCTATTACACTTTTAATGACAAGAAAAATATTAATAAGGTTAGAGAATTATTAATTAAAAATAAAATTAAATGTAACCTGATTTTTAGTCACGGTCAGTATTTGGATATTCTGCCATACAGAGCATCAAAGGGAAGAGCAATCAGATATCTTGCTTACAGATGGAACATGCCTTTTGAGGATATTCTTGTTGCAGGTGATTCCGGTAATGATATGGAAATGTTAAAAGGCGATTTGCTGGGAGTTGTTGTTGCTAATTATAGTCCTGAGCTAGAAGTATTAAAAGGTTCCTACAGGGTTTACTTTTCAGACAAAGAATATGCAGATGGAATTATAGACGGAATAAAATATTACAATTTTTTAAAAGAAAAAGGAGATTTAAATGCAATTGAAATCAATCATTGAATTAATTGACGAAAACAAAACTGAATTTTTTAGTTATTTAAACATCGTAGTATCAGCGCAAAAAAAACTTTGTGTAAAGGGTGATCATTTTAAATTTTTAATATCATTTAAAAAAGAAACCAAAAACAATAATTATAACATTGTTACTAATATTGTTAAGCATATATCAGAATCAGTTACTCTTGACAACATTGTCTATTTAGAACTCAGAGAAGTTATTGGTAGATCTTATCATTACTTGTTTAATGTAGAAATGTATAACTATGAGGAGGTTAGTTCTAAAGAATATCTTATTGCAAAAGAAAAGTATGTTAATCCCCAATCAGAAAACAATATGCTGACATTAAACTTTCAATCATTCTACAGGAAAATGCCAAGCGTTGGGGATTTTAAAAGCATCGGAAAAGGTTTTGAGTTTCTTAACCGATATCTATCAAGCAAAATGTTTAATGAACCTAAAAAACTTAGAAAAGTTCTTTTTGATTTTTTATTTGTTCACAAGTATAAATCACAGCAGCTAATTCTTAATGATAGAATTAGCAGTCACGATGAACTTATTAAACGCATAGATAAAGCTTTAAATTTTCTAAATAATAAAAATGCAAATGAACCTTATGCAAAATTTAAAAACACTTTGCAGGAAATTGGTTTTGAACCGGGATTGGGAAATACTGCGGGAAAGATAACTGAAAGTCTTGAACAGCTTCGAGAATTGATGCAAGCACCAGACCACGAGCTATTGAAAGGGTTTCTTACAAAAATTCCAATGGTCTTTAATATTGTTACTGTTTCACCTCATGGATATTTTGGACAGCAGGGAGTTCTTGGAAAACCGGATACGGGCGGTCAAGTAGTGTATGTGCTTGATCAAGTGAAGGCGCTGGAGGAAGAAATGTTGACCTCAATTAAAAATTCAGGAATAAATGCAAACCCAAAAATATTAATTCTTACCAGGCTGATACCAAACGCGGAAGGTACAACTTGCAATAAACGATTAGAAAAAGTTTTTGATACAAAGAACACTTACATTTTAAGAGTTCCTTTCAGAAATGGAAATAAAAAAGTTACCGATAACTGGATTTCGCGTTTTGAAATGTGGCCGTATTTGGAAGACTTTGCAGAGGATTCATATCGTGAACTGCTTGCAGAGTTTGGTGACAAACCAGATTTAGTAATTGGTAATTATTCTGATGGAAACATGGTTGCGACTTTACTTTCAAGAAAATTTAAGGTTACTCAATGCAATATTGCTCACGCATTAGAAAAATGTAAATATTTGTTTAGTGGATTGTACTGGGATAAAATGGATGATGATTATCATTTTTCAATTCAGTTTACTGCTGATCTTATTGCTATGAATGCAGCAAACTTTATTTTAACATCATCCTACCAGGAGATTGCTGGTACTGATGAAGTTATAGGGCAATATGAATCGTACTTAAATTTTTCAATGCCTGGTTTATATCGTGTAACCGGTGGAATTAATTTATTTCATCCAAAGTTCAATATTGTATCGCCGGGAGTTAATAAAAAAATATTTTTTCCTTATACAGATAAGCAATCACGGATTAGAGAAATACAAAAGGAACTTAATGAACTTCTATTTGAAAATATTGAAGATCCGGAAACGATTGGTAAACTTGAGGATCCGAAGAAAACTCCAATTTTTACTATGGGTAGATTAGATAAAATTAAAAATATTACTGCGCTTGTTAAATGGTTTGGGGAAAATCAAAAAATAAATGAACAAGCAAACTTAATAGTTATTGCAGGCAAAATTAATCCTGAAGACTCCTCTGATTTGGAGGAAAAAGATCAGATACAAGTGATGCACGATTTAATTAATCGTTACAAACTTCAAAATAAAATTAGGTGGATTGGAAAACTTTTACGGAAAGATAAATCCGGAGAAATATATCGTGTAGTTGCAGATAGAAAGGGAATATTTGTACAATGCGGATTGTTTGAAGGATTTGGATTGACGGTTATAGAGTCTATGAGATCAGGTTTACCAACATTTGCAACACTTTACGGTGGACCTTTAGAAATAATTGAAGATAAAAAATCAGGTTTTCTTATTGATCCGATAGAGGAAAAAGAAAGTCAGAAAATTATTTTATCTTTTTTGGAACGATGTAAGAAGGAACCCGATTATTGGAATCAAATTTCTAAAAACGGTATTAAGCGAGTGGATACAACTTACAACTGGGAATTACACGCACATAAACTGTTATCACTCGCAAAGATTTATGGATTCTGGAATTACTCAACTAATATTGAGATGACAGAAATGAATTCTTACTTGGATATAATTTATCATACAATCTACAAGCCGAGAGCAAACGCTATACTTGATTTACACAAAAACAGATAACAGAAATTAAAGCAGCATTAACTAAACTGCTTTATTATCTTCCTTATTTACAAAAAGTGTTTGTGAAGGATATGCAAATTCAATTCCTTCTTTTTCAAATGCTTCAAAAATTGTTAGATTAATTGCCTGTTGAATATCCATATACTTATTATAATCCGCACCGGTTACATAGTAAACAAATTCAAAATTCAAACTAAAATCTCCGTAAGAAGCAAAATGACCACGATCAAAAGAAGCATCTTCCTGCTTTTCAATTATGTCCTTAACAATTTTAGGAATTAGTTTAAGTTTTTCAGAAGAAGTTTGATAGATAACTCCAAGTTTAAATACTACTCGTCGCCTTTCCATCTTTTTATAGTTATGAATACGTGAATTAGTTAAATCGTGATTTGAAAATACAAGTTGCTCTCCGCCAATTGCACGTATTCTTGTAGTTTTAATTCCAATATGTTCAACCGCACCCAATTTATCACCAACAATTATAAAGTCTCCAATTTCAAAAGGTTTATCAAAGAAAATAGCAAAGTAACTGAATAAATCACCAAGAAATGCCTGTGCTGCTAAAGCGACAGCAATACCTCCAATACCAAGACCTGCAACTACTGCTGAAATTTTAATACCCAGATTATCCAACAGAAAAATTAAGGCGATAGTCCAGATTACGAGGTTAACTAGTCCACGGATACCCTTTAACTGTTTCTCTCTCTGCTCTGAGTTTTCCGACTTTTTCAGAAAGGAAGTTAGCACATAGTTTATTGCAGAGATTATTGTTCTTACACCAAAGAAGGTAATGATAACAATTGTAAAAATATTTAAACCATTTTCAAAAGACTTGGAAAGGACTAAATTTTTTAATGTTAAGTGAAGTATTCCAAAAGAAAAAATAGGTATTAAAGATTTTTCTATAGCCCTTACAAGCAGATCATCAAAAGATGTTTCTGTAGATTCGGCCCATTTTTTTAATCTGCTTAATAATATTTTTTTGAAAATTATTATTAATAAAATACCAATAGCAAAAATTGCGAGAGCAACAATGTAGTTGTAAACGCTGTTTCCAAATAAAGAATAGTCCAAAATTTCTTTAATAATCAAAATTCTCTCCGCTTTAGTTTCGAAATGTTTACATGATAAGAAATTTTATTAAAGATGCAACACAGATATGAATAGAACTAATAAAATGTGATATTAAATAAGTCTATAATAAGATATTCAATTATTTATTAAAATATAATTTAGCAACAATTAGAGGATAAAGATATCTAAATCCTTCTTCTAAATCCTTCACCCATAACTTCGTGCACATTACTTACTGTCACAAAAGCTTTCGAATCAACTTTTTTTATTATCGCAAGAAGTTTTGATAATTCTTTTAGTGTTACTACTGTAGTTAGCATCTCACGATCAATGTTTCGATAAAGTCCGCGTGCTTTTATAGCTGTTGCACCACGACTTAAATCATCCATAATAGCTT
>JBBQSH010000222.1:0-5269 GCA_038214015.1 Ignavibacteriales bacterium
AACAGTAGATACTTCTTGTAAAAGTTGTCATGGTATTCACGACGTTGTTTCTCCAAAAAATCCTAAAAGTAAATGGAATAATAAAAATTTAATTGTTACTTGTGGTAACTGTCATAAAGATGCAAGTGAACATTATTTAAGTTCTAATCATGCCGAGGCATTTAAGAGCGGAGATAAAAGTGCACCCAATTGTATAACTTGTCATAAATCTGCAATTACCAAATCTGCGTTTGGAGAAAACAAAGTTGAGATGAAAAAGGCACAGGAACAACTTTGCCTATCCTGCCATCTGGATAATAAAGATGTAAGAGAACGTACAACTCCATCAGCGGGTTTTATTCATGCTTATGATAATAGTGTGCATGGTTTTGCATTGCATAAAAAAAATAATGGTGACGCAGCAAGTTGTACTGATTGTCATACTTCTCATCAAGTAATTAAAGGAACTGATTCAAGATCAAGTGTCTTTAAATTAAACATTCCAAATACTTGCGGTAAGTGCCATTCAGATGTACAGAAAGAGTTTTCTGAAAGTATTCACGGACAATTGGTTGCAAAAGGCAATGGGGATGCTCCTTCCTGTACCAACTGTCACGGTGAACATAATATTTTGAAGGCAGATGATCCCAATTCTCCTGTTGCGTTTCAAAATGTTTCAAGAGAGATATGTTCGCCTTGTCACGAATCTGTGCAGCTATCTGAAAAATATGGTATGTCTGCAAATCGATACAAGACTTTTTCAGAATCTTATCATGGACTAGCTTTAAGCGGAGGTTCTGCTGCAGTTGCAAATTGCGGAAGCTGCCATGGTGTTCACAATATTAAACCATCATCAGATCCAACTTCGATGGTTAATAAAAATAACCTTGTAAAAACTTGTGGTAGTTGTCATCCTGGAGCAAATGAAACTTTTACTAAAGGGAACATTCACGTTACTCTTGAAAAAGCTGATGAACCAATTCTATACTGGATTTCAACAACATATATTTTTCTGCTCTTTTCAGTTCTTGGCGGAATGTTTTTACATAATGTTATTGACCTTTACAGAAAATCCAAAATTAAAAAACTTAAGCAGCGCGGACATATAAAAGAAGAAAGACATGGTCACTCCCTTTACCTGCGAATGACTGTTAATGAAAGAATTCAGCACGCCACAATGGCTATTAGTTTTATGATTCTGGTTATTACTGGATTTATGCTTAGATATCCAAACACCTGGTGGGTAAGCCATATTAGAGATTTATCAAGCGACGTTGTTGAATACAGAAGCTGGATACATAGAATTGCAGCAATAGCTATGATAATGGTTAGTCTTTATCACATTTATTATATCGCATTTACTCAAAGAGGCAGAGAGTTAGTAAAAGATCTTTTTCCAAAGCTTAAAGATTTTACCGATGCGATTGGCGTTGCAAAATTTAATCTTGGATTTTCAAAAGTAAAACCTAAATTAGACAGATTTAGCTATGTAGAAAAAGCAGAGTATTGGGCGTTAGTTTGGGGTACTATTATAATGACACTGACCGGATTATTAATGTGGATTTACATTGACTACATTGGCGTCTTTTCTAAGCTTGATTGGGATATTGCAAGAACAATCCACTACTACGAAGCCTGGTTGGCATTCCTGGCAATAGTTATTTGGCACTTCTACTTTGTCATTTTTAATCCCGATGTTTATCCAATGAGCCTTGCCTGGTTCAAAGGTACTGTTACCGAAGAAGAAATGGCTGAAGAGCATCCCCTTGAACTTGAAAGAATAAAAAAGAAACAAGCTGAAGAAAGACAGAAATCTGAAGAAGATTTAGACGATGAAGTTTAGTTTCTGAGCATTTATTTTTATACTAAGTACATATCAATATTCTTTTATTAAGTGAGATAACTATGAAGAAAAGATTCCCTCACTATGTTTATAATCCCATCACGTTAGTTGGTGCCGCATTAGCATCATTATGTTTTGGATTAATAATTTTTCTTTTTGTATTAGATTTTTTTAGTGCGGAAGAAAATACTTATATGGGGATTCTAACTTACATCATAATTCCAAGTATTTTGATTTTTGGTTTATTGTTAATTGCTTTTGGAATAATCCGGGAAAGAAAAAGAGAACGACAAGGTAAAATTCGAGAACAACGCCTTCCCATTATTGATTTAAACGATCCTAAAAAACGAGCAATGTTCGTTACTTTTTCGGTTGGAACAATTGTCTTAATGTTATTTTCCGCATTCGGAAGTTTTAAAGCGTATGAGTATACAGAAACTGATGAGTTTTGTGGAACCGTTTGCCACTCTGTTATGGAACCTGAATACACTGCGTATCTTGATTCTCCACACTCCCGCGTTGGCTGCGTTGGATGTCATATTGGTTCCGGAACAAGCTGGTATGTAAAGTCTAAATTTTCAGGAGCTTACCAGGTTTATTCTGTATTGTTTAATAAATACTCAAAACCAATTCCAACTCCTGTACACGCACTTAGACCAGCAGAAGGAACTTGCGAGCAATGTCATACTCCATCACATTTTTTTAATGAAAAAAAAGTTGATTACAGTTATTACCTCTCTGATGAACAGAATACAAAATCTAATTTAAGTATGCTCATTAAAATCGGCGGAGGTAAAAGTGAATTAGGATCAATTGAAGGAATTCACTGGCATGTCAATCCAGATAATATAATTTCATACATCCATACAGATGAAAGAAGATTGGAAATTCCCTGGGTAAAGGTAAAATCCAAGGATGGCAAAGAAACAATTTTCAGAGATAAAAACGCAAAGTTTGATGAAAAGAAATTTGATAAGGATAATCTGAGATCAATGGATTGCATTGATTGCCATAATCGTCCATCACATATTTATCATCAACCGGATAAAATGATGAATGAGATGCTTTCTAAAAATATGGTTGATGAATCTATCCCTTATATCAAAAGTATTTCAGTTGAAGTTTTGGAAGATAAGTATGTAACTAAACAGCAAGCTTTAGAAAGTATCCAACAAAGAATTTCAGATTTCTATATTTCCAACTACCCTGACATTTATACTTCAAAAAAAGAAGCAATCCAATCAAGTATAGAAATTGTAAAAAAGATTTATGCAAGAAATTATTTTCCGTATATGAATGCTGATTGGAAACATTTTCCGGATAACATTTCGCACGTTTACACACCTGGCTGTTTTCGCTGCCACGATGGAAATCATGTTAGTGATGATGGTAAAGTAATTTCTAACGATTGTAATAGCTGCCATAAAATTATTTCGCAAACAGATAATAATGGAATCACCAGAGTTGATTTAAACGGTTTGAAATTTCAACATCCTGTTGATTTAGGTGAATCAATAGAAAATCATCTTTGCACTGATTGTCATTGGAAGCAAGAATAATTAATTATCTTTGGGTAATGAAAAAAATACTTTTAACTATTTTTATTACTCTTTCTCTATCTCTTCAATATTTCTCACAGGAAATACCCGATGGATTTATAGAAATCCGTGAAGTTATACCCGATGTTATTCTCGATCTCCGTTATTTTACACCGCACAATTTTCTTGGTGTTCCTGTTGATGGTTATGTATCTCAAAAATGTTATATCACAAAAGCGGCTGCTGATTCACTCGCCAAAGTTCAGGAAGAACTTAGAAAATTTAATTTATCATTAAAGATTTATGATGCTTATCGCCCCCAACGCGCAGTAAATCATTTTGTAAGATGGGCTAAAGATTTATCGGACACACTTACAAAAAAAGAGTTTTATCCAACGCTGGATAAAAGCAGATTATTTGTTGATGGCTTCATTGCAGAAAAATCAGGACATAGTCGCGGCAGCACTATTGATTTAACAATTGTACCAATTCCAGTTCCGGACCAACCAGAGTTTGATACTAATAATCAGTGTGAATGTTTTGAATCAATAGAAAAAAGATTTAGGGATAATACCATTGATATGGGAACAGGATTCGACTGTTTTAATGATCTTTCACACACAGAAAATCCCAATCTTTCTGTTGAACAACGAGCTAACAGACTTTTACTTAAAAGTTTAATGGACAAATACGGTTTCAAAAGTATAACCGAAGAATGGTGGCATTTTACTCTCCGAAACGAACCCTATCCAAGCACTTATTTTGATTTTGAAATCAAATAGGTCAAAAAACTTTCACCTAAAATAAATCAACAATTACTGGAACAAACCTAAATTTCATTTAGTCAAAGCAGCAGATTTAAAATTCATTAATGCTTTACGGAGGTTAGTATGAAATCATTAGTAGTTCTGATAATATTTTTTGCTTATTCGCTAATTCCTTTTTCCAATCAAATGTTTGATAAAAAACCAATCAAAAATAATTCAATTCAGCTTGCGCTTCTTTTAGACACAAGCGGCAGTATGGATGGACTGATTGATCAAGCGAAAAGCCAGTTATGGAAAATAGTGAATGAGCTTGCGACCTCTAAGAAAGACGGACAGCAGGTTAATTTGAGCGTGGCTTTATATGAATATGGAAAACAAAGCATTCCTGCTGATGAAGGTTACTTAAGAAACATTGTACCATTTACACAGGATCTGGATAAAATTTCTGATGAACTCTTCAAACTTCGAACAAATGGTGGTGATGAGTATTGCGGCAAAGTGATATTAAATGCTGTAGAAAATCTTCAATGGAGTAAATCAAACGATAACTTAAAAATAATTTTTATTGCAGGTAATGAACCGTTTACTCAAGGTAGTATTGATTATAAAACTGCCTGCCAAAAAGCTGTAAAAAAAGGAATCGTTGTTAATACAATTTTCTGCGGAAATTATGATGAAGGTGTTCAAACAATGTGGAAAGATGGTGCTGATTTAGCAGATGGTAAGTATATGAACATTGATCATAATGCCGCTATCGTTCATATTGATGCGCCCCAGGATGCTGAGATAATAAGGCTGGGACAACAATTAAACTTAACTTATATCGCATTTGGTAATGCCGGAAGAGAAAAGAAAGAGATGCAGGCTGAGCAGGATGCAAATTCAATGAGTCTTAGTCCTGGGGTTATGGTAGAAAGATCTGTAACAAAGTCTGGTACGCAGTATAAAAACTCCGGTTGGGATCTTGTTGATGCAAAGAAAGATGGTTCAATAAAGATTGAAGAGCTAAAAGATGAAGAATTGCCGGATGAAATGAAAAAGATGACCGTGCAGGAAAGAAAAGCTTATGTTGATAAGATGGAAAAAGAGCGTGAACAAATTCAGAGTAAAATTAACAAGTTAAATGATGAGCGAAGTAAATA
>JBBQSH010000223.1:0-5246 GCA_038214015.1 Ignavibacteriales bacterium
GCAAAACCAAGCAGAGTTAAAACTGCAGCACCGTGCATTGCGTGCTTTAAGTACTTCTCATTCAATCCCAGCCAGCCTAAAACCAGCAATGGTATTCCAAAGAAAGCTGGAATGAGAGCGGTTATGCTTTCACTGCTTATTCCGAAGTATCCATATAATCCCATTAAAATAAAAACTACACCATAAACGATTGTTAATTTAGCCATTGTATCTCCATAAAATTATTTGTTTGCACTGAGAATTTAATAAAAGGGAAGTTAAAATTGATATGAAAAAAACAACTATAACTGTTCTAATAAGGACTTTATTTCCGAATCAAGTTTTGGAATATTATCAGATCTGATATTCCATAGAATTTCATAGTCGATTCCAAATTAATCATGAACAAGAATATTTCTAAAACCTATAATGCCGGCCCAATCAATTTGACTGTTCTTAGCAAGAAAATCTTTATTTAATTTGTTTGTCGCTTCACTAATAATTTCAAAGTTTCTAACTACAGCGTCTTTGGTTTTCTGATCCTTCATGAATTCGTTAAAAGAGATTTTAGATGTATAAATAATTATATTATTTAATGATTCAAGAATATCTTGAAGTAAAAGTCTATCTGATCTTTTAGACATATATCAAATCAGATTTAATTTCATTAAAATATTTTTCTTTAATTCCTTTGCGGGAAACTAAATCAACTTTTTTGTCCAGGATTTTTTCTAGCGCATAGCAAAGATGAATAAACTCCATTCCTACCGGCCGATCAAACTCAACCATAATATCAACATCGCTGTCTTTTATATCTTCTTTTCTGCTTACAGAGCCAAATACAGCAAGCTGTTTAATAGGATAAGTTTTCTTTAAAGTATCCTTTGCAGATTTTAACCTGCTAATTGTTATTTCCTGATTTGTCATAATTATTTATAAAGTCTTTAAATAAACTTAATGATTTATGATCTGTGCTTCAAGAATTCATTTTAGTTCAAGAATTAAATAGTCTAATCCATCAACTGCAATATCGATCTTATTATTCTTCACTTCAAACTCATTTCCGCTTACAATATCTTTTGCTTTTGTAATCTTATACATTCCAGGTAAAGTAAGCTCAACCTTTTGCTGATTTGAATTTTTGTTTACAATTGTTAGAATTCTTTCGTTAAAGTCTGATCTTAAAAAAGCATAAATATTTTCATCAGCTTGCAGGGTTAGAAAATCACCATAACGTAAAGCCGGATGTTTTTTTCTGATGTTAATAAGCTTACTTACATCTTCAAAAGTTTGTTTTTCGTATTCATTTAACTCATCATCAAATCGCATCATTCTTCTGTTATCTGGATCAGCAGCGCCCGTCATTCCAATCTCATCTCCGTAATATATTATTGGTACTCCCGGAATTGTTAAAACATAAGCAAGGTGTAATTTTAATTTATCATAACTTTTAGGATCATCAACTTGTGGTGGATTGTTCCATGCAAAATCTCCAGCACGTCCATCGTTAATTGTAAGATCACCATCAGCATAAGCCATATAACGGATTTTATCATGGCTATCCATTATGTTGCCCATCAAATTGTTGTATCCAAAAACCTGAAAACTTTTTTGCATTTGATAATCCAGCAATTTGAATGAAGCACTTTCATCCAGAAAAGTTGGAACCGCAACATCATAAAGATTAAAATTAAATTGTGCACTTAACTGTCCGTTATTAACATAAGATGCAATCATATCAATTCCACCGAATGATTCGCCAATCTGGTAAATTTCTTTTTTTTCAGGAATACCAATTTCCTTTTTTAATTTTTTTGTCTGTAATCTCCAGAATTCGTTAGGAACATGTTTTACTGCATCATGACGGTAGCCATCTGCGCCAGTAACCTTTAGCCACCAAACAGCATTGTCAGTCATAAACTCAAGTGCTTCATAAGAACTAACAAAATCAAATGAAGGCATGTATGGTTCAAACCATGTCGTCAATCTGTACTCATCCCACAATCTTAAATTTAATCTTCCATTGGGAAGATTATAAGTTCCGAACCAATCGCGATGATCTTTCCACATCCAATGTTCTTCATGAACATGATGAGCAACATAATCCAAATAAACTTTTGAATCTTTTTTATGAGCTATATTAATTAATTTTTTTACAAGATTCATATCACCAAAATGTTCTTCTACTTTGTTTGAAGATGTTGGCCAGTAACCATGATAACCTGTATACCATCGGTGCGGTGCAGGATACTCACGATATGCATTGTTAGTATTATCAACAATAGGAGAAATCCAGAAAGCATTTACTCCAAGCTCATCAAAATATCCCTCTTCCAGTTTGTTGATGATGCCTTGCAAGTCGCCGCCCTGATAATTTGCTGGAGTAAAAAGAGAATCGTGGACAATTGGGTTGTCATTTGATTTATCCCCATTGCTAAAACGATCGATCATTATACTATAAATGATGTTATCATTAAGAGCATGAACACCGGATTTACCAGCAATAACTCCATCGCGTATCTGAACTGTTTGAATGTTACTATATCGACCCATTCTGTTAACTACAATTCTTACGGAATGATTTCCGGTAAGCATTTTTCCTTTTACCAAAAGTTTTATTTCTCTGCCGTTGATTTTTATTAGTTCTTTTGAAAATAATTTGTTATCAAATAAAGCAATTAAACTTTCTTTGCTTACGGTATTACTGCGATCAACATTTTCAAAGTAAAACTTTAATTCTAATGCTTTACTTGTTTTTTCTGATCCAAGTATGTGGAGAAACATTTTATCTCTAGCAGATTCTTCAATTATTCTAAGTGAGTTAAAATCACCCATTCCATTCGAAACCCTATCCGGATTTGCAGGATCAACAACTTCTTTTCCATCTACATAAAACTTGTATTCATATCTTCCGGGATCAAGAGGAATTTCCACTTCAAGTACACCATCGCCATTTGAATCTTTCATCGGAAGGTTTTGCCTATCCCAACTGTTAAACTGTCCAAAGAGATTAACTTGTTTTTCTCCATCTTGCAGTTTGTACGTGAAAAGATATTTTGGGCTTTTTACAAGTTTAACAGGAACCTGGTAAACCTCTCCATTATGTTTAAATGAAATTAATTCTAATCCAGAAAAATCATTTTGGGGAGTTAAAGAAAGTTCTATAGTTGAACTATTGTAGCTGGCATTAACATTTTTGCTTGAGGTGAATTCAATATTATAATTATCAGAATAGAAAATATCACTCACCATAACTTTTGTAGTTTGATCTTGTAAAAGATTAATTGGCTGAATTAGATCTTGAATTGTCTGTGAATAATTTATTGAAAAGATTGAAATAGTAATTAGTAAAATGTGTTTAAGCATATTGATTTACCTATAAGTTTTGTTCTATTGTTTAACTGCTTAATTGTTGGGCAACAAATCGAACAGGAATGCACCCGAACTCCGATTTTTGCTTGTCTAATTTAATAAAAGAGGTTTAAAGATTTAGCGGCGAAAAGGTTTATTTACTTTAAATCTTTTAGGTCATCAATAAAAAAGCAATGGTTATGTTTTGTCATTCCTATCTTAGGATAGTAATCAACGGCGGCGGGAGCTGAAAGCAAAATAAGTTTTGCTTGAGGTGTTATTTTTTTTGTTTCTTCAATCAGGTTTCTGCCTATTCCTTTTTTCTGAAACTTAATATCTACTGCAAGATCTGATAGATACGTACAATAGACAAAATCTGTAATTGATCGGGCAACACCAATCAATTTTCCATCTAATCGCGCGGTTACAATTAAATTAGCATTATTGCACATTGATGAAATACGCTGTTCATCATCAACAGGTCTGCGTTCAGCAAGAGTGCTGTTTTTAAGCACTTCTATAAATTCTGAAACATCAAGAGATTTTTCGACCGTATAAATTATCTCACTCATACTATCTCCTTAAAAAAAAAGCGAAGAACATTTCCATCCTTCGCTTTAATGATACAAACTTAACTCAGATTATAAAGCGTTATCTTTTGCAGCTTTAGCAATTCTGAATTTTAATACTCTCTTTGCAGGGATAAGCATTGTAGCACCTGTGGCTGGGTTTCTTCCCATTCTTTTCTTTCTGTTTACAACAACTAACTTACCTAAACCAGGTAACGTGAAAGACTTCTTAGCTTCTTTGTATGATAAAGCTACGAGTTCTTCTAAAAACTGACCAGCTAATTTTTTTGTAACGCCGGTCTTCTTTGCCATATGATCAAGAATCTGACCTTTGGTCATTGGTTTTACAGCCATAAATAGCCCTCTCTTTTAATTAATGAATGTTGTTTAATTACAAAGCGAAAATAAATATATTTTATTTCAAATGAAAAGGAATCCAAATAAAAAATAATTTTAACACTTAGTTCACTACCATAAATTGAGGGTGTAATGAACCCGTATTTGTCTTATGCCCAACAATTAACTTTGATGCACATTTGTTAATTCATTATTTTAATCTTCAATAAAATAAAGTTGATTTAATTTTATATGTTCAGGAATATTTTAGCACTCATAATTATTACTTCTGTTGCTGCTTCTGCACAAATTCAGGATTCAATTACAGCAGATTTAAAAATTTATTCCGATACTCTTTCCATTAAACCAGACTCCATTATCACTAACGATTCTTTATTAATAGTAGCGGAACGGGATTCTATCGTTCCACTTTATTCATCTCCTTTAACAGACAAAAGTTTTATTACTCCAAATAAAGAGCTGCTTAAGCTTGAATATCAATACACCGTAGACTATTTACGATTATCTCAGTTCAACTTTATAAAGGATTTAGGATTTACAGGACAGCCAAATGAAACCTTTCTTTACGGAGTTAGCAATACTGCAGTAAGTTATTTGATGGATGGTGTTTCATATAATGATAGACATTCCAATTCATTAAATCTTAATCTTATCCAAAGTGAAGATATTGATTCGATAGAAGTGATCCCCTTACCGCGCGGATTTCTATATGGCGTATATAATAATCCTGTTACTGTAAATTTTATCACAAAAGATTTTATTTCAATTCAGCCATATTCTCGAATCAGGTTTTATCAAGGTACAAATAGAGATATGATGTTTGATGGAATTTTTAATGCTGTGGTAACAAACAAGCTAATTGCTTCGTTTGATATTACTAACAGAATTTATGATGGAACTTATAATAATACCGATTACTCAATCTGGCAGGGAAAAGTAAAACTAAAATATTTGCTGTCTAATGCAGTTAACATTATAGCGTCGTACAAC
>JBBQSH010000224.1:0-5173 GCA_038214015.1 Ignavibacteriales bacterium
GATTTTCCTGAGTATGGTAAAAGTTTCTTTAAAACTTCCTGCGCCAAATCATGATGAGTAGGATTATTGCTCTCAATTAAAGTTATGGTTCTGGCAAGGATGTTTCTATCAAACTTTAATACACCGTTAACATAATCATCTACAGAAAGATGCTTACGTTTTATATCCTTTTCTTTGATACTTGAACTTAACTTTCCAGCCGGGATGAGTGAACTTTGAACTCCCTTAACAACACGTACTGCAAATTCTTCTCCAGAGTTTTCAGGTGCCCAATCGGGTTTGTAGGAATTATTCTTTTTGGAAGATTGTTTTTTCATATATCAAAAATAGAGAATCAAAAAATAATATCTAAAGAATTTATTTTTAATTGATTTTATTTATAACCATCAATTAAAACTATTACTCTTTATATCAACTATTTGAGCTTTTAAGATTATTATCTTAAGTTCAAGATAAATAATTTTAATTTTATAAGCTGAAAAGATGAAGCATATCCAAATGAATTTGATTAAGTTTTTTATTGAAAATTAACATCTAAAAAATAATGAAAGGATAAAATTTATGTTCAGAATCCTTTTAGTTCTTTTTGGCATTACATTTCTGTTAAATTCCTGCGGTACTGCGGATTTACTTACACAATTAGGTGGTACAGAATGGAATGTGACATCATTATTGGGTAAATCCCTAAAGGCTGATGATATTACGAAGGGATTACCATCACTTAACTTTAGTGATAATGGAAAACTTTTCGGTTCAACCGGATGTAATAATTTTACAGGTTCATATAAGCTTGATGGCACAGAGCTTTCACTCGATCCAGGTGCAATGACGAAAATTATGTGTCCAGACAATACTGAGCAAGATTTTCTAAATGCAATTAATCAAGTAACAAATGTTAAAATGGATAGAAATAAATTAAATCTATTAAATGGGACAAACACCGTGATGAGTTTGGAGCCTAAAACAAAGTAAATTATATAATGTGGATAAATATTTTAGTAATTAGTTTATATTTTCAAAAAGTGAAACTATTTTTTAAGGTGTTATCTTAATACTTTAATCTATTTTAGGAGGGCTTATGGATTCTAAAAAATTAGCTGCCGAATTTATTGGTACATTCTGGCTAGTGTTAGGTGGATGCGGTAGCGCTGTACTTGCGGCAGCTTTCCCTGGTCTAGGTATTGATTTTGTTGGTGTGGCACTTGCATTTGGATTAACTGTACTAACAATGGCTTTTGCTATCGGGCATATTTCAGGTTGTCATCTAAATCCCGCTGTTACAATTGGTCTATGGGCTGGCTGAAGATTTAAAGCGTCGGAAATTCTACCTTACATAGTTTCACAAGTTCTTGGTGGTATTGCTGGAGCGGGAGTTTTGTACTTAATTGCTAGCGGTCAGGTTGGATTTGATGTTAGCGTCGGTTTTGCATCCAATGGTTATAGTGATCATTCACCGGGTGGATATTCCTTAACATGAGGATTTGTTACAGAAGTTGTAATGACCTTTATGTTTTTAATTATCATCTTAGGAGCGACAGATGAAAGAGCACCAAAAGGATTTGCACCGATAGCAATAGTTTTAGGATTTACCTTAATACACTTGATAAGTATTCCTGTTACTAATACATCAGTTAACCCTGCTAGAAGTACTGGTCCAGCAATATTTGTTGGCGGATAGGCTATATCTCAACTGTGGTTATTCTGATTGCACCGATTGTTGGCGCTGTGTTAGCCGGGTTTGTTTATAATTTTATTGGTGGTAAATCAAAGTAATATTTTCGTTTTATTATCATTATTTTTGAGCGCAAAATTAAAAATTATTCTGCGTTTTTTTTATCGCAATAATTTAATAATTCTTCTAAAAAATTTTATGAATCATATTCAGCAACAATTAAACTTAGTTCAAAGCTTATTAAAGAATGATGAATCAAGGCAAATCTCACTTCAGTTAATTGAACAACAGCTAGAATTATTCCTGAATGGTTTAGAAGTCCCACAATTAGTAAAACCTTGTAAAATTGAAGATGGAATTGTTCGACTAAATGAAAATGAATTTCAGGAACTTATGGCAGAATTTGACTCGGCAGCTAAAACCGGCAGATTAATAAAATTTGTACCTGCTTCAGGTGCGGCTTCACGAATGTTTCAGAAATTGCAATCAGTGTTAAATAGCTTTAATGATTTTACTTTGGATGATCTCAAAAATAATTCTGAAAATGAAATTGATTATAAAAATGTTTTTGAGCTCTTGATCAACTTACAAAAATTTGCTTTTTATAATGACTTAAAAACAGTTTTGAATGTTGAAGATTCGGGTATTACTAAATTGATTAACGAATCTCCTGCAGAAGTATTAAAAGCAATTTTGTTTGAAAATGGTTTGAATTATTTATCTAAACCGAAAGGGTCGATAAAATTTCATCAATATAAAAACGAACGCCGAACTGCTTTTGAAGAGCAGATTTATGAAGCATTACATTACATCTCTGATGAAAAAGGTAATGTAAAAATTCATTTCACAATTTCTGAGGAACACATTGATTTATTTGAAACCATCATTGATGATCTAAAATTGAAGCTAGCAAATCAAAATAAAATTAATGTAACATATTCCTACCAAAAAAAATCTACAGATACAATCGCAGTTGATCCGGAGAACAGACTGATATTTGATAAATCAGGAAATCTAGTTCTCAGACCTGGTGGCCACGGGGCATTATTAGAGAATCTGAATGACTTGAAAGCGGATATTGTTGTAATTAAAAACATAGATAATCTTTCGATACAGAATCTTGCAGCCGATACAATACTATATAAAAAATTATTAACCGGTTATTTAATAAAAATTCAGAGGCAGGTTTTTAATTTATTGAATTCTTTGGATAGAAGAGATTTCAGCACAAAAAGTTTTGAAGAAATGATGGAATTGGCTGAGAAAGAATTATTTATCACGAAACCAACAGATTTTGAAGAGTGGGGTGATGAACGAAAGTTTAAGTTTTTATATGATAAATTAAATCGTCCAATTAGAGTTTGTGGAATGGTTAAAAATGAAGGTGAACCCGGAGGTGGACCATTCTGGGTAAGTAAAAATGATGGAAGCTTATCATTGCAAATTATTGAACAAGCACAGATAAATATGAATAATGAAAATCAAAGAAATATTTTTAGACAATCTACTCATTTTAATCCCGTGGATTTAATTTGTGGAGTTAAAGATTATAAAGGCAACAACTTTGATCTGCACAATTTTGTTGATCATCAAAGTGGGATTATTACAAAAAAATCTAAAAATGGAATTGAGCTGAAAGCTTTAGAACTGCCAGGTTTATGGAATGGAAGTATGGCGAATTGGATTACTATTTTTGTTGAGGTACCGATAAGCACCTTTAATCCTGTAAAAGAAGTACATGACTTGCTGAAAAAAGAACACCAAAATTAATTTGCACATCTTTACAATTTCTTTAACATTACATACATTCGTATGGTATGAAAAAGAAAAACTTCAGATCACAATTATTTAGAAAAGAAATCCACGAAAACGATCCGGAATACTGGATTAAAGTTTATGCAGAACTTCTTTTCAGAATTAATGAACTTGAAGAACAAAAATGTAATTGCTTTAAATGCCAAACCGATTTAGTGAATTACAAATCTTTTTTTGAAAAATTTAGATTAGATAAAAACTCGCTCTATAAAAATTAATTTTTCCTTTAAATGTCACCAATAATTATTTCGGTTTACTATATGATAACAAGCTGAGCGGTTAATAAAGAAATGACTAAAAATTTTTCATTAAAAAGACCGAATTGAAGAAGTAATTTTTATTTCTTTTTTTAATGTAAGAATTACCGTTACTACCAAAATTTCATTCAATACTTACCATTATTTAGCATTTCCCGCTAATTTAATGGTTATTCGGATGGCATTAAGCTTGCAATTTTATTAATAAAAAATTTAATGAGAAAGGATTATTTAAAATGGGCTTTACAGAAATTGGCGTAGTTTCATTTTTAGTTGCACTTCTAGCTTTTGGTTTTATGAATTCAAGAAAAGTATCACAGGAATTAAAAAAATTGGAGACAGATAAATAAGTTAACTGCATCCGTTTTTAAAATTATTTTCTGCTAATAATCTCAGTCGAGTTTTCTTTTCCTACAATAACCATATTAGCTATGTTGTTGAACAATCCAACTTCAACAACTCCCGGGATAAGTTTAATTTCCTGTTCAAGTTTTATCGAATCTTCAATTTCATTTAAATGAAGATCAATTATTCTATTTCCCGAATCTGTTATATAAATCTCACTTCCGTTTTTTCTGATTGCAGGGTTGTATCCACTATCCTTAAATCTCTTTAATAAATGATTTGAGCCAAAAGGAATTACCTCAATCGGCAACGGAAACTTCCCCAGTTTACTAACATATTTTGATGAATCAACAATCCAAATAACTTTTTGGGAAGCGGCAGCAACAATCTTTTCAAACAATAAAGCCCCTCCTCCGCCTTTAATCCCATTTAGATTTTTATCAACCTCATCGGCGCCATCAATGGTAAGATCGATATGGTCAACTTCATTTAGTTTTACAATTTCAATTCCTAAATTTTTTGCAAGCTCGGTTGTTTGATTTGAAGTGGAAACACATTTTACATTCAAACCATTTTTTACAAATTCAGCAAGTTTATGAACTAAAAAGAAAACCGTTGAACCAGTTCCAAGTCCAACTGTCATTCCGTCTTTTATAAATTCAGTTGATTTTTCTGCGGCAAGTTGTTTTTCGTTCATTTTATTTTTTAAAGTGATGAATAAAATCTTTAACTAATCGTAATTTAGTAAAAGAAAAAATTAAATTTTTGTGCAAAATCAAAATAGCTAATTAGAGAGGTTAATTATGCATCATTACGATCCAAGCAGTGAAATACAAGATTATTTGGTATTTGGAGAATACGGGGATGTAAATCCGTCAATCACAGATTCATCAACTTATACTTTTCTTAATCCGCAAACGATGAACGATTTATTTGATCATGAAATTGAAGGATGTTTTTTATACTCCAGGCATTGGAATCCAACAAACAAATATCTGGCAGAAGCTCTTGCAAAACTGGAAGACTCTGAAGCAGCAATTGTAACCGCATCAGGAATGGGCGCAATTAGCTGCGCGATTTTACA
>JBBQSH010000225.1:0-5171 GCA_038214015.1 Ignavibacteriales bacterium
TTGCTGTTTACAGTGATATCTTGCAGCCCCACCGACCCCAAACTTGAACCTGAACTTGCGCTTAAACTTGAAGACGTAAGCTGCACCGAAGCCTGGCTGCAATTAACAACCAACAACATACAACTGCCGGCAACTATAAATCTATTAAAAAACAACACCGTAGCTCAGACCTTCAGTCTGAGCACTAAAGACTCTTTACTTTACATTGACTCTTTGCTACCAAACCAAAACTATTCTTTCCAAGTATCCAGCATCCAGAATCCGGTATCCAGTAACAAAGTAAATGCTATTACTGTTGACACCACCAGCCACAACTTTACCTGGCAGACTTTTGAGTTTGGTATACAAACAAATGTTAGCAGGTTATTTGACGTCGCAATAATAAATGAAAACAATATTTGGGCTGTTGGTGAGATTTATATGAATGACTCACTTGGTAATCCTGATTCAAAGCGATATAATGCCATTAAATGGAATGGCTCTACTTGGACTGTTATAAGAATTCCATACAATTATCAGGGTGCAGATTATTATAATCCAATTCAGTCTGTTTTTGCGTTTAATGCTAATGATATTTGGTTTTGTGGCAATGGCATTATTCATTGGAATGGTAATAATTTCTTACCAATAACAATACCCGCAAATGTGTGGGGTCCGGATCAAATGAACAAAATCTGGGGAAGTAGTAGTAATGATTTTTATGTTGTTGGTAACAGTGGCAATATAGCCCACTACCAAAATGGAAGCTGGATAAAGCTTGAAAGTGGGACGAATTTATCATTATCCGATATTTCAGTTAATAATTTAGGTGATATGTTTATTTGTGGCGGAAATCCCTCTTTCGGACAAGGTATCATTCTTAAATCTAGTAATGGTAATAATTTTTCTGCTTTTGCAGAAGGTGCTAATATTCCAGAATCCCAATTGTTTAGTCCAAATCTGTATGGTTCTTTTTCCTCTATTTGGTTTGACAAAAAAAATACTCTTTACTCTGGAGGTAATATTTTATTTCAAAATAAATTTAATAAATGGAGTTATGTAAAATCATTACCAGAAAATTTTATAGGGGGCAATCCTGGCGTTTATTATCGAGGATATATTACAAAAGTAAGAGGAAATGCATCAAATGATATTTGGATTGCTGGCGATAGAAATACACTAAAGCACTTTAATGGATCAACCTGGCAACAAGTTGGAATGCCTTATGATCCACAAATAGACCTTGTTTGGCGTGGAATGGCTTGTAAAGATGACAACGCTATTATTGTTGGAAGCCACAATAGAGGTGCGATAATAATGATGATAAAAAAATAAGATTAAATTCCCCGATGCTGGCGGCATCGGGGTTAGATTGCAAACAAATAATTCTCCGGTCAGAGAAATAAAGACAATAATGTCTTTATTTTTGCTTGCAATCAAATATATAAACATCCGCCACAAAAAACACTTAATTAAAGCGGAGGCTTTATGAAAACCTTAATTCATCTTTTTCTAACCTTCTTGTTCTTACTTCCAACTTTAAATGCTCAAGAACAGCATCATTACGGCCCCGTAAAAGAAAATAATTTTATCACAGTATTTCGAGATAATGGTTCAACCGGTGGCCATTTAGTTGGTAAGACAGCCGGGGGATTTCCTATAAGAAACTTTAATTTTTGGACTTGGGATTATAATGATATACCTACTGAAGCAGAATTGACAAATGTTAATATCAAGTTTAAAGCTTATCGTAATACAACTGAAGCATTTAATTTTGGCTTATATGCTATTCCAATTGACTGGGAGTGGCCACAGACTTGGTTTAGTCTCCTAAATAATGATGATTACTTAGTATATAATGGTTCAATAACACTGGTTAACGGCATAGCAATTGTTGATGTTACATTTATTGAGGGCCCATTTTTTAACTCAGTTAGAGATGCAATTCAATCTGGTGAGAATTATTTAACTTTTGGTATAAAACAATATCCCGAAACAGGCGGGCAATGGTCTATTTATGGATATGATGGTACCAGTGGAATGTACCCCTGCATCGACTTAACAATTAATTTTACAACACCAGATAATTATTACACATTTAAAAATAAAATACAAACTTCTGAAAATTTTGGTTCATTGATTCTAAATAGTGAAACATTAACACCTATAACATCTGGCGATTCAGTTTTTGTTCCCTGGGGTGCCAATTCTATTCGTACCTCTGAATTGCCATTTCTAGTTAATTGGAATAACACAAATACGACGCAAAAACATAATTATTGGGATTATCAATCAACCAGTTATGATTATTCAATGCATCATGATTTTCAGGCAACTTCTTCTTCTCCAACTGAATTTAAAGCAACCTTTCTTCCAACATCTACTGCAGTGATTAAAAACTATCTTGCAGAATTTAGTAATACTACTTTGGGGAATGTTGGCATAATTGATCCATGGTATTATTATGAAGATGAGGGTGGTCAGTGGATTCAGGATAGTGAACCTAATTTTTACTCTTCCCCTTTTGATATACAGAACAACTCCACTGATTCTTATGGTGGTGTCTTTTTGAGTCAAAGTGGTCCACCATTATGGACTACACCCTATTATTCCGTAAAAGTAGATGCTGTGCAGGATATACCGTTACATAACACCGGCATTCCAACAGGTAATGGCAGAACGCATAAATTCTATTTTCAAAATTGGTTGGGCACAAATGTAACTTTCCAAAATTCTAACACTTTAGAAACACCTGTTGTCTTTACTCAGGAAGGTGCAGTTGCACAGGCAAAACTAAAGGGCACACAATTAACTACAAATCCAAATGGATTTAACAGTAACAGTCAGCGTAAGTACGTAAAAACAGATGATGGATATCTGCACCTTGTTTATGAGTCCATGGGTTCCGTATGGTATGAGGTTAGTCCAGATAATGGTGCAACCTGGTATCTCCAAAATAACGGGACACCTATTTCTGTTACGGGGAAACAACCGGCAATAGACTACGGAAGTTTTTTTGATCCTTACACTGGAGAGACTTACCATCAAACAGCAATTACCTGGCAGGAGTCTTACGGCTCTTCAGCTTCAAAAATTAAAGTTGCTTACTTTGATAGATTTGAAGATGTACTTATCGGCAGAATGAACTGGCGGGATACAAAAGATGTTGCAACAGTAAGCGGCAGTTACAGCACAACAAATTGCTACCCCGTAATTTGTATGGCTTACAGTAATTTTAATATAGTTTATAAAAACGGTGCTGCGGGTGCTCTTCTTTCCAGAACAGGTGTTGTTAATATAAGTTATGGTATATACTTTTCTATAAATAACCCGCTAACATTAACAGGCACAAATAGTTATTCTGTTAATCCATCAATTGCAGTAAATAAATCAGGCACAACTTCAATTCGCTTGGTTTGGGAACAGATACAAGATGAGTATTATTCATCAATTAAATATGCTGTACTGGTTGCTGCGCAAATATCCGGCAGCACAACAACAATTTCTACAAATAGCGGCTCACCGCTTAACTTCTCTCCGTCAATAAGCATTGCAAATAATGCCCCGGTAGTTAGCTGGACTGGTGCACGAAATCCTGGTGATGGAATAGATAAACGAAAAGCGATCACAACAAGAGGTACAAGCTGGGGCAGTTTTCAAGTAGCTGGCACGGATATTAATTTTGTAAACAACAACTCTGCTCTTGGTACAACCGAACGAACCGTAATTAGCTGGAGTGAGGGAACCACAACTCCAGTTACTAAATGGATGCGAAGAGATGGAATTTATTATTCAACCCCCCGCACATTAAGTAATTCCGGGTATCAGTCACAGCTAAGTTCAGGTACAAATTTTCAAACAATGTCTGCAATGATATTTAAGGATAACAGAGTACCGCACAGCACAGATCCTCATTACTTCTTAAAATCTACAACTGATTTTAGCACACTTGAAGAAGAAGGTGACCCGGGATTAAACAAGCTAACCGAAAATGATACAATGGTTACTTTTGGCAGAAGTGGTGTTGCTTCAATTAATGATATAGAGTTTGTTTTTGAAATAGGTGATATTTTGGTTGGTGATAGCATAATTAAGTTTATAGATATTCCTGATACAATTTCTTACTTGTCTACTAATGAACTTAATGAACATACAAGAACAAGCAACTTTACTCTTAATCCATCAACAAACTTTTATTTTTCAAATATCTATTACGTTGTAACAAAGTCTGATCCTGAAACGGCTTTGTCAGAGACAGATGCTGTTAATTTTAAAGCAGAGCTTGTTAATGCAGCAACGGATCAAGTTGTTGGTACATTTGATAATGTATCTTATAACAAAAACAATCTTGAAAAATATGCAAGTATAGATTATGAGGTTGATTGTTCAGGTATAACACCGGGTGATTATTATTTGCGATTAGTAACAAGTTTGAATACTGATGCTGCTTATGCAATTGCTAATATAGTAAGTGATAATACTACGCTTGCAAAGAAAAACTTTAATAAAGTAAACTTTATGGGCAGTGAGATTCCTATTACGTACGAACTGTCGAACAACTTCCCAAATCCCTTCAACCCGAGTACAACAATCCGTTACCAAATCCCACAAGATGGAATTGTAACTCTAAAAATTTACGATATACTTGGAAGCGAAGTTGCAACACTACTTAACGAAGAAAAAGTTGCCGGCAAGTACGAAATAAACTTTAATGCAAGCTCACTTGCAAGCGGTGTTTACATATACAAAATACAAGCTGGCAGTTTTATAAATTCTAAGAAGATGATTCTACTTAAGTAAAAATTATATATCCAAATATTCAAGCCCTGGTATTTTTAGTGCCAGGGTTTTTATTTGAGGCTATGAATAATTGGAATAAAAAAAATACAATTTTATTTTTTGCGCCTCAGAGAATGAATGAAGAGAATGGACGAAATTGAATGAATTTATGAGGGAACCTGTCAATCTTTCAAATACTTATAGGAATATTTTTCCTATTTATAAACGAAAAGAATAGTCCTTTGATCAAGGTTTAATCTTTTATTTTGATCAGTTAGTGTCTCATTTAAATATACGTACTTGTACGTATATACCTTCCCAAAATACGTATAAGTACGTATTTACTTTGCTGGTAAAGTTTTTAATTTTAGTGTTGAAATTTTATTAATCATTCTTGGGGAATCAAGATGAGT
>JBBQSH010000226.1:0-5151 GCA_038214015.1 Ignavibacteriales bacterium
GGAGCACCACCGCCCTTATTTTGAGCCATTCTTGTCCAGAAATCCACAGCAGCAGTTGGATCATACCCAGCCATTGCCATAAACACTAAGCCTAACCTATCAGCTTCACTTTCGTGCGTTCTGCTGTAAGGCAACATAAATCCAATTGTTGATCCTACACCATATGCAGTTAAAAAAAGATTTTGTGTTGTTGAGGGTTCATTTTGCAATGCAACAGATAATGCAACTCCGCCAAGCTGCTGCAACAATCCCTGACTCATTCTTTCTGCTCCGTGCTGAGCAACTGCGTGAGCAATTTCATGTCCCATAACAACTGCTAAACCGGTTTCATCTCTTGTAATTGGAAGGATGCCTGTGTAAACGACAACTTTTCCACCGGGCATAGCCCAGGCATTAACTTCTTCACTTTCAACTACATTAAATTCCCAAGCATATCCTTGGAGTTCTTGGGATAAATTATTCTGCGCAAAATAAGTTTCAACTGCCCTTTGTATATTTCCGCCAACACGTCTTACCAAATCAACATTAGATTTATTTGAGCTAAGCTTATTTTCTTTTAGGAATTCACCATACTGCTGAAAACTCATTGCATTCATTTCGCTTGCAGAAACTAAACTAAGCTGCGATCTTCCTGTGATTGGAACAGTACTGCAATAGTATACTGTTAATGCGAGAAGAATGATCGGGACAAATATTTTTAATGCTTTCATTTCAGACCTCTTACTTGATAATTTTTTAATTGATATATACTATTCTTGATTGAAATATATAAACTTGTTTGTAGCAGGTCAATCCAGCAAAAGGATGAAAAGAGAACTACATCCTATTAAATGATTGAACTCTTAATTTGTGATAATTAAATATAAAAAAACCTTTTTATGAAATGATTGTTCAACTGTTGTTGCCGAATTTATCCGAAACGTCGGATTGTTTTAGAATCAAAGACTAAAATAATCTTAGTATATTTACACACAAACATTAAGAAAATCACATAGAATTAAGAGGAATAAATGCAAATAGGAATTGTTGGATTGCCGTTTACAGGAAAATCAACTCTTTTTCAAACCATAACAAAAACTTTACTTGATCCGAATGAATTAACAAAATCAGAAGCTCATCAGGCAATGATAAAAGTGCCGGATGCACGATTGGATAAGCTAACTGAAATGTTTGTTCCAAAGAAAAAAGTAAATGCTACAATTGAAGTTGTTGATGTTGTTGGATTGCAGAAAGGCGATTCAGGTTCAACACAGTTTACAGGAAATTTTCTCGGTAAAGTAAAAACTAATGATGCACTTGTTCAGGTTGTTAGAATATTTGAGAGTGAAACTGTTCCCCATCCAGATGGTTCTATAAATATGATGCGTGATATTAATTCATTTGAGACAGAATTTATTATATCCGATCTGGCTATTCTTGAGAAAAGGTTAGAGACGATTAAGAAACAAATCCTGAAAACACAGGATGAAAATCTTAAACGTGAGTTACCAGTTCTTGAAAAATGTTATGAAATTCTTCAGACCGAAAAACCTTTACGTGATGCAAATCTTACAAAAGATGAATTACATATTTTAAAAACTTATCAACTGCTTTCAGTTAAACCTATGTTGATTGCTTTGAACTTTGGCGAATCACAAATAAACGATACTGAAAAATACATAGAAGAACTTGTTAAACATAAACTCGAACAGAATACAAAAGCATTATCATTCTTTGGTCAGATTGAAAAAGAAATGGCTGATCTTCCCGAAGAAGATGCAAAAGCTTTTATGAATGATTATGGAATTACTGAATCAGCATTGGATAAGTTGATTAGAGAAGCTTACGATTTACTTGGACTTCAATCTTTCTTAACTGCAGGCGAAGATGAATGCCGTGCGTGGACTATCAAAAAAGGAATGACAGCGCAAGAAGCTGCGGGTGAAATTCACACAGACTTTTTCAAAAAGTTTATACGTGCAGAAGTTGTGCATTACGATGACTTTATAGAGACAGGTTCATTCGCAAAAGCAAAAGAGGTTGGTAAATGGCGATTGGAAGGAAAAGAATACATTGTTAAAGATGGTGATATTATTTCTGTTAGACATAGTTAGATTTTACTTGAGACCATATTGGCAATAAGATAGAAAAAATAGATTTTATTGAGTTTGTCCTTCGCAAATCATCCATTCAATGGATGATTATCAGCCACATAATGGTTGATTATCGGTTAATTGAATGTTATATTAAAGTTAATGATTGAAAGAAAAATCAAATCTCAGCTACTGGAAGCACTAACAGATTCGCCTGTAGTACTTATTCATGGTGCCAGACAGACGGGTAAAAGTACACTTATAAAACTTATTGTAGAAAATGAATATCCGGCAAAATATATTACTTTTGATGATACTTCATTACTATCAGCTGCTCTTAATAATCCATACGATTTTATTTCCGGATATACAGAAAATCTGGTAATTGATGAAGTACAAAGAGCGCCTGAAATATTTTTAGCAATAAAAAGTTATGTGGATAAAAACAGAAAACCTGGCAAATTTATCTTAACTGGTTCAGCCAATGTGCTGTTGCTTCCAAAAATTTCAGAATCCCTTGCCGGCAGAATGGAAATTCTAAAATTATTCCCTTTAGCTCAAAATGAAATTAGCGACGATAAAAAAAATTTGGTTGATGAACTTTCAAAGAACATTTTTAATCCAAATTATCCCGTAACTTCTGATAAGTTAATAAATAAAATTTTATCCGGTGGATTTCCGGAAATGCTTGTAAGGAAAGATCGTAAAAGACAAAAAGCCTGGTTCAATTCGTATATAACAACAATATTACAAAGGGATGTAAGAGATATTTCTAACATCGAAAAAATAAACGATCTGCCAAAACTTTTAAGTTTGTTTGCTTCCCGCGCCGGTACTCTTTTTAATTATGCAGAATTTTCCCGATCGACGGGTATAGCCCAAACAACATTAAAAAGATATGTTAGTTTGTTTGAAGCAATATTTATGATTCATGTTTTACCGGCGTGGTCAGGTAATCTTTCCAAAAGATTAATTAAAACTCCCAAATTATATCTTAACGATACTGGTTTATTATCTCATCTGGTTGGATTTGAGCCAGAAAGAATAATATCTGATACGCTAATGTGGGGAAGAATCCTTGAGAACTTTGTACTCACGGAATTGTTAAAGCAGTCTTCGTGGAGTAATTTAAATCTATCTTTATACCATTATCGCACAGCTTCCGGTCAAGAAATTGATTTTATAATAGAAAGAAACGATGGCAAACTAATAGCTGTTGAAGTGAAAGCAACGTCTAAAATTGATCCTTCAGATTTCAAACATATAAAGTCTTTTGCAGAAGAAACTGGAGATAAGTTTTTAAGAGGAATTTTATTTTATACAGGTAGTGAAATTATTCCTTTTGCAAAAAACTTATTTGCTTTGCCGGTAAATACATTATGGTAATTGTGAAATAGAAATTACAAGTATGTTCAAGCAATTATTGTTTGAAATGTTTTATTTTGATGATTTTATTGAAACAGGGTCATTCGCAAAAGCAAAAGAAGTTGGTAAATGGCGATTGGAAGGAAAAGAATACATTGTTAAAGATGGTGATATTATTTCTGTAAGGCATAGTTAGGAAATTGCTTAGTTGTCAAGCAATCCTTGACAACTAAAAATTGCCACGACCTTCAGGTCGTGGACTTAAATGAAATCCGAAAATTGGCTTCAGCCAAAATGAATTTAATATTTGGCTAAAGCCGAAGTTTTTTGTGTTAAAAAAACCCACGACTTAAAAGTCGTGGCAATTGATGTTTTTACTATAAAATAAACTTTATGCTTGAAAAAGATATAGAAAACTTAATCGCGAAATACCCAGACGAATTTTTCCCTACATCAGGATTTCAATTAATAGGACAGCAAGTAAGATTAGGTCGATGCTTTGCTGATATTATCTTTAAAGACAAATTTGATCGTAATATTATAGTTGAAGTAAAACGTGGTATTCTTTCCAGAGATGCATCCGGTCAAGTAATGGAATATTATGGATTGTTAAAGAATGAAGAACCTGAAAGTTTCGTTGAACTTATATTATGTGCAAATATAATTCCAGCAGAACGCAAAAACTTTTTAGAGACAATTGGAATTGAGTGTAAAGAACTTGGTATCAACAAACTGAATGATATTGCTTCAAAGTATAATTATCAATATTTAGATTCAAAAGTAAATAAAGTATCCGACAACCTTTCAGATTCTTCAACTTCATTGAGCGCAAATCAAGTATGGATTTTTCAAGCCAATCCTAATCGTTATGATATTTTAAATGCCTTGGCTGATGATGAAGCTGAGACTGAAAAACATTGGTTAGTGAATCGGTATAAAAATGAAATTGCTAAAGGTGATATTGGGTTAATCTGGTTATCCGGTAAAGAAGGCGGGATTTATGCTGTGGCAGAAATTCTTTCAAATCCAGAATTACTCTTTGCTTCGGAAAAAGAAGAAAAATATTGGATTGATTCTGATGATAAGGACAAGAAAAAACTTAGAGTGAAAATGAAACTAAAGTTAAACTTATTAAACAATCCAATTACAAAAGAAGATTTAAGAAAAACAGCAGGATTAGAAAGTCTTAGTATTTTTAGACAAAGCCAAGGAACTAATTTTAGAGTAAATGACAATGAATGGGAAATTATTAAAAGTAAATTTCTAAGAAATTTTTAATAAAAAAGATTTTACACTTCGACTTCGCTCTGTGTGGCATACGATTTAATTATAATCACAAACCCAGTTCATTTGAGGAACTGGGTTTGTTGTTTGTGACTTTTCTTAAAGTCCCCCTTAGGGGGATTAGGGGGCTATCAAATACTTTTCTAAAAACAGAACTTCAGACCAAATGTAAAAATCACGATTGGTTTTCTTTCGGAATCCGTGTCCTTCATCTTTTGCAAGTAAATACCAAACTTCCCCGCTGTTCTTTCTTACAATATCAACAATCTGTTCTGCTTCTGTGTAAGGAACACGAGGATCATTTAATCCCTGCACAACAAAAAGCGGTTTTGTAATTTTATGTGCGTTTGTGGTTGGAGAAATTTTTTGCAAAAATTCATTCATCTTAGAATCACGTTCATCGCCATACTCAACTCTTCTTAAATCTCTT
>JBBQSH010000227.1:0-5116 GCA_038214015.1 Ignavibacteriales bacterium
TTACAACCTATTATGGTAAAGGCTATAAGGAATATGGTATATGTAATTTTTAATGTTTTTTTCATTATTTAATTCTTCAGTTATATCAGAAAAATTTTTTTCAGGTAGTACACTGATTTTTAAAATTAATTATGATCATAACTTATCTTAATAGATCGGTGTACCAATGACTTAATTATTTTTTTAAAAGTTTAAATGCATGCATCCATCTGTTTTCTAAAAATCCAGGAATGCACCACAAGATACAAAGCGGTTCAATTGCTCGTGCTGCTTCAGCCTTACCCATATCTTCAACTTCCCATCCAAAAGCATCTAAAATATTTTTGACATCACTTTTTGCATTCTCATTATTTCCTGCGATAAACATTGTTGGTTTAATTCCACCAAAATCAGGATTAATCATAAAGACATTTCCTACACAACTAAAAGCCTTCACAAAGTGAGCCTGGGGATAGTTGCTCTGTAGTTCCTCCATCAAAGATGAATTTTGATTTGTGAAATACTGCAGCACACCGTTTACGGGTGCCGCGTCTGCAATAGGATTTGTTGTATCTATGACCGTTTTATTTTTAAGATTTTCTTCGCCAGCTTTTTCCAAAACATTAAGTGCGGCTTTTCCTTTTACTGCAAGAACAACTACTTCACCAAAACTTGCCGCATCAGCAAAAGAACCTACCGATGCATTTGCACCAGCACTTTTTAACCAATCATTTAATTTACTTGGAGTGCCCGTACCAATTTTTACTTGGTGTCCATATTTTACAAATCCAGAACCAAGTGTTTGCCCCACTACTCCGGAACCTAAAATTCCTATCTTCATTTTGCCTCCTGAAACATATTTAAAAATTATTTACGATTTAATGAGTTTGCTAGTCTTTTATTGCTTGTTTAAACATATAACAATAAAGTTATAATATAAATTCACTTTCTATTTCTTCTTTGATTTTATGATAACAATCACAATTGATAAAATTTATTGGTCGCTATTTATAAATTAAAGATTGAAATTGGGAATGATGCTTAACTTTAACAAGTAACTTATGATAGAATTATTACAAAAAAGCCCCGAATAAATCCGGGGCTTTTTAATAAATGTGTTTACATTTTAACTTTGTACAGAGGTTGTGTCTATCGAAGTCTTTTTCTTTTTAAGTATAAATATTAGTGCAATAATAAATACTACTGCTAATCCAACCACTGCATAAAGCCATGTTAAATCTTGCGGCGATACAATTGATTTCCATTCTGAGAGTTTCTTTTCTACGGCATCTTTCTGTTCAACTGCAAGTAATTTATTATCAAGCAAATATGGCATCCATTCGTTTGATATTGTTTTGAACCAAACACTATCTGTAAAAATGGAGTAAGTTTTTTCAGATTCAGTTTTGTTTTTAGTTCCATAGTTTTTTATTTCGTCCGAAACATATTGAGTGACAACATCAACAAATTCTTTTCCGTTGTTAAAATTCTGAAGGTTAATGTTGTTTAATGAAAACTCTTCATTGATAGATTCCCATGCTTCTTTATCAATTCTGTTTGCCCAAACAGTAAAGAGATTATCGATTTCTTTTAGTTCGGCTGATTTATCTTTTTTATTTGCATAAACATCAACCAGCTTAGGACCAACCTTACGCCACATAGTAACAAAGCTTTGCTCCTGCTGTTTTACTTTATCAAGATCACCAGCTTTTAGCGAAGTTACTTCAAGAAATCTGCTGTTATCGCGTAAAGATCTTTTTACTGAAACAAGTAAATTATTTCTTTCTACCTGCGAGTAAACCTGTTCTTTATCTTGCTGAGTCATAGAAGAAATATCACCGGCTAATTTTGGCGTTAAACTATCAACAATACTAAAAATTAGCTGATCTCTTTTAAGCAGGGTTGCTCTTAAATCTGATACAAGTCTTTGTAACTCTTCTATTGATGCTGCATCTTTTCTTCGCTGAGATTCCAGAATAGTAATCTGGTTTATCAGTTCTGTATTTCTTCGGTTTAATAGATCCACTTCAGATTTTAAAGCAGTAACCTCTGTTTGTAAAACGGTTATTGAGGTAAAATCTTCTTTTCTTAATTCGAGGGAAGAGTTAAGATTTTCAAAGGAGGAATTAAAATTTTCGGGATAGAGGCTTTGGTCCAGAAAAACTCTCTTGGCAGAAAAATCTCTTTTAAGATTTTCTATTTCTGCCGATAAATTATCAACATCTTCTAAGCTTGCCGCAGCTTTAATTCCATCCGCTATTTTTTGATATCTCTCTTTAAAGCTTTGCACCATTTCATAATCAGACTGTGCAAACAAAGTTGTAGTTGTTAAGAGAATAACAAAGAGTAATATTTTATTAATCATTGATCTTTTCATTTTACACCTTCCTCAATTCCCTCAGAAGTAAGTTTAAAAGCTTTTCCATCACTCAGCAGCTCAATAAAAGGGTTTCGCTGATTTAAAGCTGGATTTAATAATCCAGTTGTTTCGCTTATCAAAATTTTTGTTTTAAGACTAAAGGCATTTTTGTCAATTGAAAAAACATAGACATTCTTAAAATCCACAGCAGTTATAAAATAATAACCTTCGTTATTCCTGATAAGACGAATAGTTTTTCCTGAGTAGGATAAAGAGTCCTGAGTTTCTTCAAAGAAGAGTGCCTTTGTGTTAAAGCTTAAAGCATACCTATCTTCTTTTACAAATCCATCTTTACCTACCTCAAGAACTGATTCTAAAGGCCAGGCAAATCGGGCAGGTTCTAACATCAATGTAGAGCAGGCTGCAAGTAGAGTGATTGATGTAAGTATTAAAAATATTTTTAACTGTTTCATTTTCTCTCCATTGTAAAATCGTGAGTTTAAACTTAAGAAATCAATCTGCATTGAGAAAGACCAAAATTGTAAAATTATCTTCTAAAACTTGCAGATTTTGAGATTTTTAAGCAGGTATGATTTGATTTACAAGTTAACTGTCAGGATTTTCTGTATCCGATTCTGAATTGTCATTTTGTGCTATTGAATTTTTAGAGATAATTCTTCCCGATTTTTTTATTGCATCGGTAAGTAAAAATTCAATCTGAGCATTTGTACTTCGCAAATCATCAGCCGCCCATTTTTCCAGAGCTGCGTAAACATTACTATCAATTCTTAGTAGAAATTTTTTCTTTTCAGACATTATTAAATCAAATCCTTTTGTACATCTCGGTGCTAATTATTTCTTCTATTCCTCTGAATTATTTGATACCAAACCAGCATCACCACCCAGGGATTTTCATCAATTAAAGTAGATGACTTTTGAATTGTTACAATATTTTTTTCTTTTAGAGAAAATTTGTTTTGGAACAATAACAACAGTTCATCCATTTCCGAAAAAACCTGGCAGGATTTTTTTAATATGCCAAATTTTAGATTAAGTTTTTTTCCATTCTGCAAATCAATTGATCCCTTTGTTCTAAAAAAGTTTGTTGTTAAGGAAGCAAACGTCATATCATAACCAAATTTGCGAATAGCTATGTCTGTTTTCCAAATACTTGGTCTGATAATCTCATACTTATCTTCAAATCCTTCAACAACAGCAGTAAGGCGAAATAATGATGGAAAGTACATCCTTGCCAGCAATGTACTCGAAGATCTGAACTCGTACTCACGTTTAAATAAAGAAGGCTGAATTAGTATCAGATCTTCGTCAATATATTTTGATAGTACATTCATTTTTTTTGCATCGTTATTTAAATGATCCTAACTAACTGTCATTCCCATGAAAACGGGAATCCATAAATTATAACGCAAAATAGATTCCCACTTCCGTGGGAATAAAAATTTAGAATAGATAACTTTTTTAAAATAGCTGCCATATTTTAATTTTATTGATTTATCGTTCCCGTGTTAATAACAGGTATCGCCTCATGATCAGCAACTAAAGCAACCATAAGATTATTTACCATTTGTGCTTTTCGTTCTTCATCAAGGTGAACAATATTTTTTTCGCTTAAATCCTGCAATGCTTGCTGAACCATTCCAACGGCTCCTTCAACAATTTTAAAACGTGCAGCAACAATTGCCTGAGCCTGCTGTCTGCGTAACATAGCCTGTGCAATTTCCTGCGCATAAGCAAGATGAGTTATTCTTGCTTCTACAATCGTAACGCCTGCAACTTCCAGTCTTGTCTGAAGTTCTTTCTGAAGATTTTCTGCCACTTCTGTAGGACTGCTTCTTAATGATTCTTTTTCTCCTTCGTTCGTATCATAAGGATATTCTGAGGCAAGAGTACGAATCGCTGTTTCTGCCTGAATAGATACAAATTGTTCGTAATTTTGAACATCAAAAATTGCTCGTGCAGAATCTATAACTCGCCAAACAATTACAGCAGCAATCTCAATAGGATTTCCGTGTAAATCATTTACTTTAATTTTATCGCTGTTAAAATTTCTTATTCTTAAAGAAACATGTTTTTTTACAGTAAATGGATTAACCCACCAAAAACCAGAATCACGAACAGTACCGGTGTATTTACCGAATAAGATTAATACTTTTGATTCATTTGGTTGGACTACCATAAATCCACCAAAACTTACGAAAGATATAAAGACCAATGGAATAAAAAACCAAAGAAATGAAGGATCCTCGGTTCTAATACCTTGAGACAAGAGAAAAATATCTAAAGCGAAAAGTGCGATTACTATAAATAGAGCAATGAAACCATTTGTCTTATTTGCTCGTTTTTCCGTTATTTTATCCATTTTATATTCCTTTTAAAATTGCTATCGTAACGATATCATATTGATAGTAAAAAATCAAACGTTTTTATTAAAATTTTTAAAATCATCCATTATTTAGCTATTTCACAATTTTTGAATTATCTATCAGTTCAAAATGTTATAAAAGTATTAACAAAGGATTTATGAAAATATTATTAACTGGCGCAACCGGATATATCGGCAAAAGACTTTTACCTGTTTTGATTGATCAAGGGCATCAAGTTGTCTGCTGTGTGCGTGATAAAAACAGATTTCCCACAGAAGGAATTTATAAGCATCCAAATGTTTCTGTATTTGAAGTTGATTTCCTCAAAGACATTCAAATTTCTGATTCTACTGCGCTGTCATTCCCGCGAAGGCGGGAATCCACAAATGTTGCT
>JBBQSH010000228.1:0-4936 GCA_038214015.1 Ignavibacteriales bacterium
CTGAGTTTATAAGAAGTAATAACTTATTAATACTTTAAGGAGTATACTTTGCAAATAGAATTTATCGGCGGCGCAAGGACTGTAACAGGTTCACAGCATTTACTTCACATCAATGGTAAAAAAATATTACTAGAGTGCGGTCTTTTTCAAGGCAGGCGAAGTGAAACTTACGAGAAAAATAAAAACTTTAAATTTAATCCGGTAGAAATAGATGCTTTAATTTTATCTCACGCACATATCGATCATAGCGGCAACATTCCAAATCTTGTACGAAATGGATTTGACGGATTGATCTATGCAACTTCTGCAACTGTTGATTTGTGCCAGATAATGCTTCGGGATTCTGCACATCTACAGGAAAAAGATATTGAATGGGTTAATAAAAAAAGAGCAAAAAAAGGTGAAGATCCGTTTAAACCACTTTACTCATTAAATGATGTTGAAAAGGCGATGCAGCAATTTATTGGTGTTCAATACAACAGGGCTATTGATTTGTTTCCGGGAATTAGATTTACTTTTCAAGATGCAGGACACATACTTGGATCTGCAGGAGTGTTTTTAGAAATAGAAGAAAGCAATGGAAGAAAAATTAATTTTGGATTTTCCGGTGATATCGGAAGACCGGATTCACCAGTTATTAAATCACCCGATGTTCTTCGTGATCTTGATGTGCTTATAATGGAATCAACTTATGGAAATAGATTGCATTCTCCAGCCGAAGAAGTTGAAGAAGATTTTTCAACAACAATAAACGAAGTTATTAATGTAGGAGGAAAAGTTATCATTCCTGCTTTTGCAGTTGGAAGAACCCAAACAATCGTTTATATGCTTCACAAACTTTTCGATCAAAACAGAATTCCCGAAGTTCCAATTTATGTTGATTCTCCAATGGCGGTTGATGCAACAGCAGTATTCCGTTCTCATCCGGAATGTTTAGATAGAGAAACCAGTCGCATCTTCTTAGAAGAAGGAACAGACCCGTTTGGTTTTGGCAGACTGAAGTACATAAAGAAAACTGAAGAATCAAAAGAGTTGAATGATAAGCAAGGACCGATGATAATTATCTCTGCATCGGGAATGGCGGAAGGCGGAAGAATCTTGCATCATCTTGCAAACAATATTGGTAATCCCAAAAATTTAGTTTTATTTGTTGGATATGCTGCAGAGCACACTCTTGCAAGAAGGATTATGGATGGGAATGAAAAGGTTAACATTTTTGGTGAAGAATACGAAGTTCACGCTAAAATCAAGAAAATGGATTACTTTTCCGGACATGCCGATCAAAAGGAATTATTGGATTACCTGCGTCTAAATGATCAAAACAAGTTAAAAAACATATTTTTGGTGCATGGCGAAGAAGAAATGGCGTTACCCTTAAAGGATAAAATACTTCAGGAAGGCTATAAAAACGTACAATTCCCAGCTTCGGGTGAAATAATTAATATTTAGTTCGGATAGATTTTTATCTTACATTTATCTAATTAAGTGTTATATTTGCCGTTTACAAAACCAGCATTCCGGATCTTTCTTTTAGAAGGATCAAAATAAAATATCACAAGATTAAAATCATAATTTAGGAGACGTAAAGCTTGAAGATCACAAAACAATTTACTAACCGAGAAAGTAAATCTTTAGACCAGTATTTACAAGAAATCGGTAAAGTTGATCTTCTCACTCCCGATGATGAGATTGAACTCGCCATCAAAATTAAAAAGGGAGATAGATTAGCCCAGGAAAGATTAATAAAAGCAAACCTCCGATTTGTAGTGAGCGTTGCAAAACAATTTCAGAACCAAGGCTTATCTCTCGGCGATCTCATCAATGAAGGAAATATTGGCTTGATAAAAGCCGCTGAAAGGTTTGATGAAACCCGTGGATTCAAATTCATCTCTTACGCTGTGTGGTGGGTTAGACAATCTATTATGCAGGCAATTGCAGATCAATCCAGAGTTGTAAGACTTCCGCTTAACAGAGTTGGAAATCTTACTAAGATAAGTAAAGCTTACAGAGATCTTGAACAGGAATATGAAAGAAAGCCCACAACTGATGAGCTTGCACAAATTCTTGAAATGACCGCTGAAGAAGTTGCTTATGCACTTCAGATTGCTGGAAGGCAAGTATCAATGGATGCACCTTTAAAAGAAGGTGATGATGGAAAAAATTCTTTAGTTGATATTCTTCCTAATGATGAACAGCCTTTGCCGGATAATAAGTTGATGACCGAGTCTTTGAAAAAAGAAGTTGCAAATGTTCTCTCAACTCTCTCAGAAAGAGAAGCAGAAGTAATAAAATTATACTTCGGAATTGATGGAGATCATTCAGCTACTTTAGAAGAGATTGGCGAAAGATTTAATCTTACTCGTGAACGCGTGCGACAGATTAAAGAAAAAGCTTTAAGAAATTTAAGGCAATCAAAAAGAAGCGGCAGACTGAAAGCTTATTTAGGATAAATAATTCGTTTCAGGTTTTAAAGTCCCGTTTAGCGGGACTTTTGTTTTTTAAACCTTCCCTTTGCAACTTGGCGTCTTTGCGAGAAACTTTGCGATCTTTGCGTGAACCTGCCCTAAAGATATTTCACGGAAAGTCCGCCAAGCCAAAACACTAAGTTCGCAAAGAAAAGAATACAACAACTCTTTTTATCGTTTATAAAACCATTTAACCGCTTGTCTAAAAAAATCAAATCTTTATTTCTCTGCTAAGTAACTTTCGGTTGTATAAAATGATCTAATTGTAAAAATTTTAGAGTATGAAACAACAGCTACTAATTATTTTAATTTTAATCTCTTCAAGCTTACTTCTTGCAACAGGGAATAAAAATTTGGAGAAAGCACTTCGTCTAATAAAAATCAACAGCGAAATAATAATTGACGGCAAAATAGATCGCGCCTGGAATTATGCTGATTCAACAACAAATTTTTTTCAATTCGAACCATATTTCAATCAACCCACATCTGTAAAAACTATTGCAAAAGTTTTAACAACCGAAGATGCTCTTTATTGCTTAATGATTTGTTATGACGATAAAGAAAATATTCAAGCTAATGCAGGGATGCATGATGGATATACCGGCGATATGGTTTCTATTATGCTGGATACTTTTGGTGATAAACAAACTGCATACAAATTTGCAGTCAATGCATCGGGAGTGATTTCAGATTCGCGTATGCTTGATGATGCACGTAACCGTGATTATAGCTGGGACGGAATTTGGGACGGCACATCAAAAATTTATGATTGGGGTTTTGTTGTTGAAATGAGAATTCCATACAAATCTATTAAGTATGATAAAGATCTTGCTGAATGGGGTTTAGATTTTGATCGCTGGCGATCTTATAACAAAGAAGATATTTACTGGTGCGAGTATGAACAAAGTGAAGGGCAAAGAATTTCAAAATTTGGCAAACTTATTTTTGAGGATTATAAGCCCACGGTTACAGGATTGAATTTAGAGATTTATCCAGTTGGTATCGCAAAATCTACTTACCTTGGCGATAATAAATATGATTTTGATCCAAGCGCAGGACTTGATGTGTTTTATAATCCCTCAGAGCAACTAACATTTTTATTAACTGCCAATCCTGATTTTGCACAAATAGAAGCAGATCCCTTTTCATTTAACATAAGCAGATATGAAAGCTACTTTTCTGAAAGACGACCATTTTTTACGGAGGGCAATGAAGTTTTTAATCCGGCTGGCAGACAAAGCAATTCCGGTTTTTACAGACCACTAGAACTTTTTTACTCCAGAAGAATTGGAAAAATTCTTCCCGGTGGTGAGGAGGTTCCGCTGATCTTTGGAACAAAGGCATTTGGAAGATACGGTGATTTGGAATATGGCGGATTTGTTTCGATGACCGGTGAAACAGATTATGTTGATGATGGAGAAAACTTTACTGAACCTCAGGCTTATTTTGGTTCAGCGAGAATAAAAAAACAAATATTGGATAATTCATCTATCGGTGTTTTGATGGTTGGTAAACAAACCAAAGATGATACTTACGGAGTTATTGATATTGATGGTGCTTTCCGTGGATCTGACTGGCAGCTTGCATATCAGTTTGCTAGATCGTTTGAAAATGAAAATGGGGATTATGCTGCATCTGCAGGGTTTACTAACTTCTCAGAATCATGGGGAAATTTAATCCGGGTAAGAGCAGTTGGAAAAGATTTTGAGGTTAATCAAATTGGTTTTGTGCCTTGGCAGGGAACTTTTAATGGGGTAGGGTTAACGGGTCCGAGATGGTACTTAAAAGATGGTGCTGTAAGGGATATGTTTTTGTATTTAGGTCCTGCAGTAAATTATGAAGATTATGATCTCTATACAGATTATGCTGCAGTACTTGGATTTAATATGCAATTTAGAGACGGCTGGGGATATGAAATAAATACTGACTTTGGTAAAAGTAAAGACGAGGGGATTATCTACAACTCTTACAGCATAAATTTGAGTTCGTGGTTTAACTTGTCGCAAAAATGGAACGGCAATGTTTGGGGCGGCTATCAGCGAACTTATAATTTTGGAAGAGAATATCTTGCATTCTATTCCTGGTTTGGATTTTCAGCAGAGTGGAAGGCGTTAGACATTTTAGAAGTTGGAACTTCTTATGATATGTTCATTGAAGGAAACCCGGCGGGAGATGTTGAAGATATAACTTACAATGCTCGTCCATTTTTATCATTAACTCCCGTAAACAATTTAAACTTTAGCGTGTATGTAGATAATGTTTTTGTAAGATCAACCGACAGAATGGAAAGTATTATTGTCGGATTTCTATTCAGTTGGAACTTCCTACCAAAGAGTTGGATATACTTTGCGATAAATGAATTTCAGGACAGAAGCAATCAGTATGATGCAAACAATAATCTTCTGCCAAACACAATGCACACAACAGATCGTGCAGGAGTATTTAAAATAAAGTATTTGTATTATTTCTAA
>JBBQSH010000229.1:0-4928 GCA_038214015.1 Ignavibacteriales bacterium
TTCAAAGATAAAGTTTATTAAAGTCAAATGTCAATCCGCCTCGGCGGATAAAAATCAAAAACCCTTCCTTAATCATCACCTTTCTGAAAGGGGAGGAAATAGGTGGGGTTAGTCAATCATCAATTTAATTCCACCGTAAAATGATAAACCTGCAGTTCCATAACCGAAAACCTCTTCATAATCTGTATCTAAAAGGTTTTCTGCTCTTACATTCAATGTTAAGAAATCAAAAACATCATAGTGTGCTGCAAGATTTATAAGTATGTATCCTTTAAGTTCGGTTCTTTGATATGTTGAAAAATCAATATCCTCACGTACTCCAACCCAAATAACCTCAGCATTTATGTTTGCCTTTGGGATAAATGTAAAACTGGTATAAAACCCAAATTTACTTTCTGGTCGGCGTAGAAGTTTTTTATCAAAGTCCGGCGAATCAGGACTTGTGTCTCTTGCATCAGTAAAAGTATAATTCGCTTTAAGGCTAAGTTCATTAATTGGTTTAGCCTCAATGAAAAATTCAATTCCCTTTGTTACAGCTTCTTTAATATTAATAGTTTTAAATGTTACATAATCAAATCCAAACATATCACTAAACTTGTTATAGAAAAATGTGATACCAACTGATAAGTTTTGAGCAAATAGATATTGTTCGATACCAAAATCCCAGCCAAAACTTTCTTCAGGATTTAAGTTTTCATTTCCATATGCAGGATCATACAAATAATATAAAGATGGAGCTTTAAAACCGGTTCCAATTGTCGCTTTAAATTTTGTATTCGTTTCCCAAAGCATAAATGCCGGAGCAATTCTATATGTAAACTGAGAACCAAATTTACTGTGGTCATCCAATCTTGCACCGAGCGAAATAAAAAAACCTTCCTCAAATTTTAATTGATCCTGAATAAATAAACCAAATGTGCTTGCATCCTGCATCGGGATTACACTTGCTATATCAGGCGAAAATGGATCGGGCACAAAATTTAAAGCATAATACTCGGATGCAGATTCTTCAATCTCAAATTCTAATCCCGCGGTTAACAGATTTGATTTACTTAGCTGAAAATCATTCTGCCAATCAATCTTATATTTTCTCCCATCATAATGCGCCCAGGAATAATCATTAACATAGAAAGGATAGTTAATGCTTGCGTCTGATGTATCATAAGAATTGTTTCTAACATTCCTTAAAAATGATAATCCGATTTTCTGATTCCACAATCCATCAAATAATTTAACTTTGCCTTCACCACGAATTGAAAATTCTTCCTGGTTTGTCAAGTAAGTTGGATCATCTCCATACATTCCACCAAACTGATCATTGTCAGATTCTGATTTAAGAAATCGTGTATAAAGATTTATTTCTGAATTTTTAGAAATGCTATATCCAATTAATGCAGACGCGTTATCAAAATTATAGCCATCTTTTTCTGTATTTCCATATTTTTCTGATGCTACGGAAAAACCATCACTTCCGGTTCTACTTAGTGCAATCGAGTAATTTAATTTTTGTAAAGATCCATTAACTCCTAATTGTGCTTTATACGATTTGTAAGAACCGCCTTCAGTCAGTAATGAAAATTTTGGTGTACCGTTACCTTTTTTTGATATAATATTTATTACACCTGCAAGTGCATCCGATCCATAAAGAGTTGATTGCGGTCCACGCAAAACTTCTATTCGATCAATATTATCAATCGGCAAAGCTGAAAAATCATAAACACCTGATGGATCATTAGTTAGATTTACTTCAACTCCATCAATCAAAACTAAGGTGTGAGAAGAGTTGGCGCCTCGAATGTAAAGATTAGACAAAGCTCCGTTGCCACCTTGTCTTGTAAAACTAATTCCGGTTTCATTCTTTAGGACATCAAAAACGTTATTTGAATTGCTGTTAGAAATTTGATTTGAATCAATTACAGAAATAGAATTTGCTAATTCAAGTGTATTAGTTGGAGTTTTGGTAGCAGTAATTACAACATCATTAAGTTTATAGTAACCCACGGAATCAGTTTTTTGAATGATGCTGTTTTGAGCGAAAGAAAATGATGAGCAAAGAAAAATTGCGAACAAAGAAAAAAGAAATTTTGTTTTGTGCATTGAAGTTACTCCTAATAAAAAGGTTTAGCTTAAGACTTATTTGTCTTCAGCTTAAAAAGTAACTTCGCGTAATTAAAAGTTGAGATAAAACGAGTGGAGATTGTGAGAGACCATCGTTAAACTTACCTTTTGCGCGAAGGTTGATTAATTAGTATTTGCGGCAGGTCTCCTGGCTTTTCAATTTACTTAGTAAATTGATTCACAGTTGCGCGACAGCGACGGAATTGATTGCTTTATGAACACACTTTGTCATCCTGAGCTTGTCGAAGGATGACCGTCACATTTCGACAGGCTCAATGTGACAATAAAGTAATCTCACCGTACTTCCCTATAATTTCCATTATCCAGATTGAATCAGGATAGGAACACCGTAAATTTTGTTCAAAGAACTGAACTAAAATAAGTAGCTGGGTGTTTAATTGAAAGATTATTTAGAAAATATTTTTGTTTTTTACTTTTAGCCGTTAAGTTTTTTTTCTAAGTTGCAATTGAGATTTATTGTTAATTATCAATTTTACAATTTTAAGATGTTTCTTTTAATAAAGTCTAAATGTTCAATCCGTTTTCGTTTCTGCGCATCACAAAACATAATATTTAATTTCACATCAGCTATAAATCAATCTTCAATTAAAAGGAGCTTTTAATGGGCTGGTTTTTTAAATTCTTAAACTCTTCTATCGGCAAAAAATTTATGATGGCTGTAACGGGGAGTTTCTTGTTGATTTTTCTAATCATTCATTTGGTTGGAAACATTACTTTGTTTTTTGGTCCTGGTGCTTTTAATACTTATGTATCAACCTTAGATGTTGTTAAACCTCTAATCAGAGTTATCGAGGTAGTTTTACTTGGAGCTTTTGTTCTGCATATCTTCAATGGATTAAGATTGTGGTTAGAAAATAAAAGAGCAAGAGGAATTACTTATAAAGTAAATGGTTCAAAAGAAAATAGCACAATATTTTCAAGAACTATGGCAGTTACAGGATCAATTATTTTGATTTTTCTTGTATCGCATCTTGCAACTTTTTTTTGGAGATTTAATGTGCATGACCCAATGGGTCTTGCAACACAGCATCAATATTACGATGTAGTTGTTTACTTTTTTAATATGTGGTGGTATTCAATCCTTTATGTAGTTGCAATGTTATTTTTAGGTTATCATCTTAATCACGGATTCCAAAGTGCTTTTCAAACATTTGGATGGAATCACAACAGATATTTTCCAACAATTAAAAAAATCGGAACGATTTACGCAATAATTATGGCTTTAGGATTTGCCTCAATGCCAATTTACTTTTTATTAGGAGGAGGTAACTAATGGCAAAGCTTGATTCAAAAACTCCAGAAGGAAATATTTCAGAAAAATGGACTAACCATAAATTCAATATGAAGCTGGTTAATCCATCCAACAAAAGAAAATTTGATATAATTGTTGTGGGTACTGGATTAGCAGGTGCCTCAGCCGCAGCTTCTTTAGGAGAACTTGGTTATAATGTTAAAGTATTTACATTTCATGATAGTGCAAGAAGAGCACACAGCATTTCTGCACAAGGTGGAATAAATGCTTCAAAAAATTATCAGAACGATGGTGATTCAACTTATAGATTATTTTATGATACTGTTAAAGGCGGAGATTTCCGGGCACGTGAAGCAAATGTTCATCGCCTTGCAGAAGTGAGCGGAGACATTATTGATCAATGTGTTGCACAAGGAGTTCCGTTCGCTAGAGATTACGGTGGACTTTTAGATAACCGTTCTTTTGGTGGTGCACAAGTATCAAGAACTTTTTATGCAAGAGGACAAACGGGGCAGCAATTACTACTCGGTGCTGTTAGTGCACTCAACAGACAAGTTGATAAAGGATCAGTTAAGTTGTACTTACGAAGAGAAATGCTTGATGTTGTAATTATTGATGGTGCAGCAAAAGGAATTGTTGTTAGAAATTTATTAACTGGTGAGATTGAAAAATATTCTGCTCACGCAGTTGTTCTTGCAACTGGTGGATACTCTAACGTTTTCTTCTTATCCACAAATGCAATGAACTGTAACGCAACTGCAATTTGGCGTGCACATAAACGCGGAGCTTATTTTGCAAACCCTTGCTTTACACAAATTCATCCAACTTGTTTACCATTGCACGGTGAATCACAATCCAAACTAACACTGATGAGTGAATCTTTACGAAACGATGGAAGAGTTTGGGTATCTAAGAAAAAAGGAGATATGCGAAATCCTGCTGATATTCCTGAAGAAGAAAGAGATTATTATCTTGAAAGAAAATATCCTTCTTTCGGAAATCTTGCTCCAAGAGACATTTCATCACGAGCAGCTAAAGAAGTTTGTGATGAGGGAAGAGGTGCTAAAGGTGGAGATGCAGTTTATCTTGATTTCAAAGATGCAATAAATCGTCTTGGCCAAAAAGTAATTGAAGAACGATACGGAAACTTGTTTGAGATTTATGAAACCATTACGGGAGAAAATCCTTATAAATCTCCTATGATGATTTATCCAGCACCACACTATACAATGGGCGGCTTATGGGTAGATTACAATTTGATGAGCAATGTTCCCGGATTATTTGTACTTGGCGAAGCAAACTTCTCAGATCACGGCGCAAATCGTTTGGGCGCTTCTGCGCTTATGCAAGGTTTAGCTGATGGTTATTTTGTTATTCCTTACACAATGGGAAATTATCTTGCTGGTGATAAACCTGTTTTAGTTAAAACTGATCACCCTGAATTTGAAAAAGTTGCTAACGAAGTAAAAGATTTAACAAACAAACTTCTATCTATAAAGGGAAAGAGGACAGTTGATGATCTACATAAGCAGCTTGG
>JBBQSH010000230.1:0-4922 GCA_038214015.1 Ignavibacteriales bacterium
ACTTTAAAACGATAACACAAGAGCAGGTTCAGTGGGTCGAAGATATTCTTAACAGTCGGCCTAGAAAAAGGCTAGGGTTTATCTCTCCCCTCTTAACATATAATCAGTTAACCCAAGTTGCATTTGTGAGTTGAATCTTGCAAACTTAAAAGAAGTCAACCCTAATATTGAACTTCAAGATGCTGGTGGGGCAACAATAGCCTTTGTAACAGGACACGAATATGCCAGTGAAAAAATTATGGATTCAGAATTCATGAAAGAATTGTCAAATAAATTGGGAGTTAAGAGTTTGATGGTCGGGATTCCTTTCAAAGGTCACTTAATTGCATTAGACTCTAATTCTGATATTAGACTTAAATTTCCAGCGGTAATAAAAAAGTATTACGATAATCCACAACAAGACCCTATTTCTGAACATGTATTCTTAGTTCAAGATGGCGTTATTATTGCTATGGCAGGAGAAAATATAAACGATGAACCAAATGAGAATTTTAAAATTTCAGAAAATGGCAAGTTAAATAATTATAAAGTCGAAGTGACAAGTAAAACTATTGAGGACTTGACTAATACCGTTAATACTTCTTTTCAGCAAATTATGTCGATGGTAATGAGTAGAAAAACATTTGGTGGCCAAATTTCATATCATTTAGATTATTCTATTCCGTTAACAAGCCAATTGACTGAAAAACTTAATAGTTACGTGGAGCAGATAGAAAAAAATGAAATGGCACAAACTATAACTCAAGCTTTAACAAAATCAGGTATAAAACTTTCTTTTTTTTATGATGGAAAGCAAATTGCACCACAAAATGCTAGTGATAAAACAAATGAATCTCTAAATAATAAAAAGAAATCTTGGCAATTTTGGAAATAAAACCGAACGCATAATAAATAGGACTTTAAGCGGCACGAATTGCCCAGCGAATAACCCCGCAGGGCTCATGAGCGAAGCGAATAACGCCCGGTTGAGCTACATCCCGGGTTAAATGGTTTCTTTCTATGGGGTTTTTAAGGGTTTTATCTTTCTTGGAGGGAGATTTCTCTGCATAAACGGGACAACTACCTGCTAGTGGTAAACATTATTTTGATATTAAAATAGTTTGCTCCACTTTAGGGTTGCATAGCATTAGTTCGATGTAACCATTCTCGTAATTTATGATTTGGAAGGCCTGTTACCGAATGCCATGGTCTGCGCAGCCGGAGATACTTCAACCTGAATGGCCTACTCGTAAAAGCACAGGGCGTAGCCCTGTGTGAAAGCAAATACCCGATTGAGCAGCGAGTATTACAAAAAAGGTTCCCCAACACTAGCTGAGGCACTCGTATGCTACGCACCTGCTGGAGGCCGGCACCGATTTGCGCTATATTCAAGAGCCACTGGGACACTAGAGCAGCGAGACAACCGCGATCTACACTCATGTAAGCATAACAGGCCTAAAAGAAATATCAAATCACCCTTCGACGATATGTGAAAAAATATTCTACCTTTGAAATATAAACCAAACAAAGTTTGGTTTATAAACGAGTTGGCTTTAATGCAGAAGAGATGAACAAAAAAGCAATATTCATAATTTTCCCTGTTTTGTTATCCATTAATTTGAATGCTCAAAGCATAGCAGACAGTCTATATAAATTAGCATGGGATAAACACAATCAAAGACAATTTGAGGATGCAGCCAAATTGTTTGAAAAAAGTATTCAGCAAGGAAAAACATGGGCAGGAACTTATTTAAATGCAGCATCATCATGGGCTTATGCTGATAATAAAGAAAAAGTTTTTGAAAATCTTAACAAATTACCTGAAAAAGGATATTTAGATAAAGATTTTATTGTATTATGGTTTAGCGAATTTTATAAGTATCATGAAACACCAGAGTGGTCAAATTTAATGACTACATTTAATGTTAAAATTGATGACTTTTACAATTACGCAAAAACAATTGATTTTCAAAAGCTGACAAAAAAGCAAATGCTTGAAGATTTTGATACCCTTCAAAACAAATTATTAAGAGTAAGCCCACATCTTATGCTCAAAGAAAAAGTTTATGGAATAAATTATAGTGATTATTTTAGTAATCTAAGAGGTGAAGTCGAAAAATGTAATTCAACAGATACATTTGCAATAATTTTATATAGAACATTAATTGTTTGTCAAGATGGTCATACAAGTTTTTCATCATTAAACCCATTTGAACATTTAAATGATGGAGAAAATATTAATTTTTGTTCTTCGATAGCAAAATATGAAATGCTTTATAATTCAGTTAAAGTAACTTCCGAAAACATTCCAAAATTCATTTATAAAGACGGCAAATATTTTCTTGCAAAAGAATTTTTTTTTAATAAAATTAAAATTCCGCTTAAATCAGAATTAGTATCTGTTAATAGTCGATTACCTAAAGACTACGTTTTAGAAAATATCGAGTATAAAAGGTCGCTTTCGTGGGATTTTAACAACAATTGTTTTTATTCTGAAACCTTTCTTCAGCAAGATATTGCAGCAGATACAATAGTAAATCTTATTTTTAAGGACAAGGGCAAAGAATACCAGATAGCTTTGCATTTGCCAATTGGTTTTACTCACGAAAAAATTTCATCGATAAAAAATGGATTTGTTTTTTACTGGGAAGAAAACCAAATATTGTATATAAGAATGCCTAAAATGGTAAACGGACTATTTTATGCAAATGAAATTTTGAAATATAAAGATTATGAAATAACCAAAATAGTTGTTGATATTAGAGATAATCCAGGAGGTTCAGATTATGATTGGTCAGATATGTTATGTTCAATACTCCCAGACAACTATTCACCAAAAATTAAATTAGGTTTTAATAAAGAAAACTCTAAGATATTCAATAAAATGGAGATTTTTGATTATAAGGATTTTCCAGAATTATATTTAAAATATATTGTTTCTGAAACAGGTTTTGAACACGAAGGACAGGAAAATATAAAATACAAAGGGAATATTTATATTTTTTTCAATCAATATACTTATTCATCAGCAGGTAGTTTAGTTAACTTATGTTATTACTTCGACAATTTAATATCAGTAGGTGAAGTTACAGGACGTGTTTTAGGTTTTGGAACAAATCCGTCTGAATATGAATTACCAAATTCAAAAATTAAATTCAGAATTGCTCCAACTATTGATTTAACCAATGTGGAAAATTATCAGGATATTTTTCATGATAAACCAGAAATTAGGATTGAGACAACAATAGACGATAAAATATTACTTTATGATAATTACTACTCTATTGAGTATATAAAGAATAATGACCCATATATGAAACAAATAATGAAGCACTAAAGCTAACCTACAATAAACCCAATGCGGTTTACGAGCGGACAGAAACCGTGTTTTTATCTAGAAACCCCGCAAAATATTGCTTGGCTTACATAAATAAAACAGTAATTTTAGCATCAAGACCATATTTTACTATGAGCAAAACTGAAAACGTAAAGCTATTAAGTCCGCACTGTGTTTATTGTCAACGTTAGCGGTTATGAAATTGAGCACATGGAAATACTATTCACATGAAAAGATTATCTTTGGAGAAAGATATGAACTATGGACTTGAAGATTATACATGGACAACTACTTGATAAATTTAGAGAATTGGTTGATCCGAACTTTCTTACTATCTTAAATTCTATTCCGAAACTTCAAATTCCAGTTGACTACTTTCAATTTTACACGTCTGTTTCCTCGGTATATTCATCGAAAATCGAGGGAGAAGACATTGACTTCGATAGTTATTTCAAGCATAAATTCTTGAATGTTAAGTTCAAGCCTGACTATACGAAGAAAGCAGATGATTTATATAAAACATACGAGTTTATCTTTGAAAATCGCCTAAGTTTTGAGAACTTAAAGAAAGCTCATGCTATTTTAAGTTCGAACCTTTTACCGAAATCACAGCAAGGGAAAATTAGAACAAATCCCATGTTTGTAATTAACGAGCAAGACAGGATTGAATATGTAGCCGCTGAACCAAAGATTGTAACGAGAGAACTTGAGAAACTTTTCATTGATGTTGAAAAGTTACTAGAAACAGAACTAGATGAAGTTGACACTTTCTATTTTGCCTCACAAATACACCTGTCTTTCGTGAAAATACACCCTTTTTTAGACGGGAATGGAAGAACTGCTAGATTGCTGGAAAAATGGTTTCTAAAGGAGAAAATAGGCAAACGAGCTGTATCAGTTCCTTTGGAGCGAAATTATTACAGGAATCTAAAAGCATATTATGCAAATATTAAGAAGTTGGGACTAGAATATACCGAGCTTGATTATTCTAAATCTTTTGACTTCACTCTGATGACAATAAATAGTATAAAAGAAAACGAAGAAGAATAAATTCACACCCGCTAATAAATAGGACTTTAAGCACCACGAAGTACCCAACGAGAACCCCGAAGGTCTCATGAGCGAAGCGAATAACTCCCGGTTGAACTACATCCTGGGTTAAATGGTTTCTATGGGGTTTTCTACTCAATACGTTTACCATCCCATGGAGTAGGGTCGAATTTTGGACAGCATTCCGGTTCTTCTTGCTTTGCGTTCATGGCGTTTCAAATTAGTTAAGCATCCACTAAAATGCATTTTAGATGAACCAATTTCCGAAAAAAAAAGGAGCAACGCAATACGTTACTCCTTAATTTATCGAATGAATATTTCTGTTTACTCTAAATATGTCTAAAACACACCAACCGATTCTCGCAAGTAGCTCTTAGCTAGCAGTGTTGCTTTTGTTGCATTCGAAATACGGTATCGCTCGTGAGCTATTTCGCGGGCCTTGGCCTTTTTAATCTTATCGAACAGCTGAAGGTAGTATCGGTATGCCAAGTAAACACCTAGGCGTGCTTCCCGCTTTAGCTTTATAATGCCTATAAATGCTTCGTTAAAATCGGCT
>JBBQSH010000231.1:0-4820 GCA_038214015.1 Ignavibacteriales bacterium
TATTAGAAGTAAGAAAGTGTAAAAAAAAGTAAACGTAAAATTTCTCATCATACTCTTAAAATTATTAATTTATTTAAATATAACAGTAATAAGTCAAAAAAATTGGGATGCCAATAAATACTTACTCAAATTCTCAGATACTCATTTCTTTTTTTACTTCAACAAATTTTTGTACCGCAAAGTCTAAATCTTCTTCTGAGTGAGCTGCTGAAATTTGTACTCTTATTCTCGCTGTACCTTTAGGTACAACCGGAAAGAAGAATCCAACAACATAAACACCTTTCTCTAACATTTTAGAAGCCATAGTTTGTGCGAGTACAGCATCACCGAGCATAATAGGTACAATTGGATGGATTCCATCTTTAATATTAAATCCAGCGGCTTTAATTTTTTCTCTAAAATATTTTGTGTTTTCTTCAAGTTTATCACGTAAGTGCGTTGTTGCGCTTAACATTTCAAATACTTTTAATGATGCAGCAACAATGTTTGGTGCAACTGTATTTGAAAATAGATAAGGACGTGAACGTTGACGAAGTAAATCAACGATTTCTTTTTTTGCAGATGTGTAGCCACCGCTTGCACCGCCAAGAGCTTTACCTAATGTTCCAGTAATGATATCCACTCTTCCCATAACGCCATTATGTTCATGAGTCCCTTTCCCGTGTTTACCCATAAATCCAACTGCGTGAGAATCATCCACCAAAACCATAGCACCGAACTTCTCTGCAATATCACAAATATCTTTTAAAGGAGCAATAAATCCATCCATTGAAAAGACACCATCTGTTGCAACTAAAATATTTTTAACATTGTTTGATTTTGCTTCTTTAAGTTTTTCTTTAAGATCATTCATATCGCAATTTTTATAACGATAACGTTGTGCCTTACATAACCGTATTCCATCAATTATACTTGCGTGATTTAGTTCATCACTAACGATTGCATCATCTTCGCCAAGTAAAGTCTCAAACAATCCACCGTTTGCATCAAAGCAGGATGTGTAAAGAATTGTATCTTCCATTCCAAGAAACTCAGAAATTTTCTGCTCCAATTGTTTGTGGATTTCTTGAGTTCCACAAATAAATCTAACAGATGACATTCCAAATCCCCAATTATCAAAACTATCTTTTGCTGCTTTAATTATTTCAGGGTTATCAGCTAATCCCAAATAATTATTTGCACACATATTAAGCACTTGCTGTCCGGTTGTTACCGCAATGTGCGCACTTTGCGGAGTGGTTATGATTCTTTCTTTCTTGTAAAGCCCCTCTTTTTCGATACCGTTAAGAATGTTTGCGTAGTGTTGTTTGGTTTCAATATTCATTTAAATCTTTCTAATTATTTTAATCTTATCAAGGGTCAATTCCCCGCCCCTTGGGGCGTGAGTATAAGCAAAAGAAGTTGGCTGATCATACTCCGTCCGCTTGCGGCGGAGTTCTTGATTTCATTTTTACCACAGAGTACACAGAATTTTTCACAGAGCCCACAAAGCGAAACTTAGTGAACTTTGTGAATCCCTTTGGGTCCTTTGTGGTAAATTTTTTAATTCCACTCAAGTATGACTTTACCTGAGTTACCTGATTTCATTATTTCAAATCCCTCTTTGTAATCATCTATTTTAAATTTGTGAGTGATGATTGGTGTTATATCTAATCCGCTTTGAACCATTGCCTGCATCTTGTACCAGGTTTCAAACATTTTTCTTCCATAGATACCACGAATATTTAATCCGTTAAAAATTATTTTTGTCCAATCAACGCCGGCGTTTGAAGGAAGAATACCAAGCAATGCAATGTTACCGCCATGAAACATAACTTCTATCATATCATTAAATGCATGAATACTTCCGCTCATTTCTAAACCAACATCAAATCCTTCTTTCATTCCGAGTTCTTTAACAACATCAGGAAGCTTTTCTTTTGAAACATCGACAGCACGCGTTACACCAATTTTTCTTGCAAGTTCTAAACGATAAGGATTCATATCTGTTATTACTGTATTTCTTGCACCAGCATGTATTGCAACTGCCGCAGCCATAATTCCAATTGGACCAGCACCCGTGATTAAAACATCTTCACCGAGTAAATCAAAGCTAAGCGCTGTGTGTACTGCATTTCCAAATGGATCAAAAACGGCAAATAGATCTGTAGAAATCTTGGGATCACAATGCCAAATGTTTTGTACTGGGATTACTAAATATTCTGCAAAAGCTCCTGGACGATTTACGCCAACTCCTTTTGTATTTGGGCAAAGATGACCACGACCAGCTCTACAGTTTCTGCAAGTTCCACAGACGATATGACCTTCACCACTAACAAGTTCACCAACTTTTACATCGTGAACATTTGATCCGAAAGCTTCAACAGTTCCAACATACTCGTGACCAACGTGCATTGGAACCGGAATAGTTTTTTGTGCCCATTCGTCCCAATTATAAATATGGATGTCTGTTCCGCAAATTGCTGTTTTATGTATTTTAATTAATACATCATTTGGTCCGTATTCTGGTATGGGCACTTCGTCCATCCAGATTCCGGGTTCAGCATATTTTTTTACAAGTGCTTTCATTTTTTGCATGGTAAGATCCTTTAGAAAAGTAAATACATTTTTTGATTAGATTAATTTTATAAAATGTTCTAATCAAAATTAGAAATAAGGGGAGTAAAGGGCAAAGAAAATAAAACGCTTTTTCTGTTTCAAATAAAGAAATTAAATTATTGAATAGAGAGCAAAATCACTTCCGACTATTGAACGAGGAGTTTCTTTAACAGAATTAAATTCATTTTCTACAAAACCAGTGTTAAGCTTGTTAACATCGGCAGTATTTTTTAGCCAATTAATTTCTGCTTCAGTTACACGATCATTTACGTAAGCTAATTTTACTGCATCTTTTATAAATGAACGAGCTATTTCCTGATTAGAAAAAATAATTGGTTCTTCAATTATATATTTGTTGGAAAGTAAACTCCTGATGGTTTCCTGAAAAAAATCTGAAGCAAAACCTAATTTATCCGAAATTTTTTTTAGAATGTCTTTTTCTTTATCAGTCAGTTCTTTATCAAGTTTTGCGGTGATAAATAAACCTTTTAAATAATTGCTGCGGTCGATAATGGGAATATTCATTTCTATCCGATAAATAATTAAAGAATTGTAACAAATACTATGGGCTTTCCTTTCAATGATTGTGCCTTTGAATGAACTACCACTAAAATAGAAATATGTCAAAAAAAATCTACAGAAAAAGAATTACCCATTGTAAATGTATTGTAAATCAAAGTGCAACTTCTGTTAAATCCATAATTGAGATTTTCTAATTTTATTGATTCATTTTAACCAAAAGTAATTAATTTGAATTGATCATATTGAATAGATTTTCTTTTAATAAAATTCATAAATAATTAGCAATACTCATCTAATAATTTCAGGCAAGAAGTACCGAAATCTAAAAAAGAGGGGTAATATTTTTCTTTCAAGACAAACTAATCAAAGTAAAAATCGATTTTTAAATTCTAAAAAGTTTATCTATATCAAAATTGTAGTATTTTAAATTCAAGAGATAAAAAAATAATCATAATTTATTAAGGGAGAACAAAATGGACTTTAGAATTGAAAAAGATACAATGGGCGAAATTGAAGTTCCATCAGATAAATACTATGGAGCGCAAACCGCAAGATCTTTAATGAATTTTAAAATTGGTGGTGATCGATTTCCACGTGAACTTATTCGTGCGCTCGGAATCTTAAAAAAAGCTGCTGCAATTACAAATAAAGAACTCGGAACTCTGCCAGCTGATAAGGCTGATTTAATTATCGAAGCTGCTGATGAAGTAATTGAAGGAAAACTAGATGAACATTTTCCATTAGTAGTTTGGCAAACTGGAAGCGGTACTCAAACCAATATGAATGCAAATGAAGTAATCTCAAATCGTGCAATTGAAATTGCTGGCGGAGAAATGGGAAGTAAAAAACCAATCCACCCAAATGATGATGTAAACAAAGCACAATCTTCAAACGATACCTTCCCAACAGCTATGCACATTGCTGCTATTGAAGAAATTCATCGAAAACTAATTCCAATGATTACAAAACTACGCGATGCACTTGCAATTAAAGAAAAGGAATTTAAAGACATTATTAAGATTGGAAGAACTCATTTAATGGATGCCGTTCCTTTAACACTTGGACAGGAGTTTGGCGGTTATGTTCAAATGCTTTCAAACGGATTAGATAGAATTAACGCTGCCTTACCAAGATTATATGAGTTAGCTCTCGGTGGAACCGCAGTTGGCACAGGATTAAATACACATCCGGAATTTGCAGTAAAATCTGCTGAGCATATTGCAAAGTTAACTGGAAAGAAATTTGTAACTGCTCCAAATAAATTTGAAGCACTTGCAACACACGATGCACTTGTTGAATTTAGCGGTGTATTAAAAACTCTTGCAGCATCTCTGATGAAAATTGCAAATGATGTTCGCTGGCTTGGATCTGGTCCACGTTGCGGATTAGCAGAATTGAATCTTCCTGAAAATGAACCTGGAAGTTCAATTATGCCTGGTAAAGTTAATCCAACACAAAGTGAAGCAATGACAATGGTTTGTGCACAAGTTTTTGGTAATGATGTTGCAGTAAACTTTGGTGGTGCAATGGGTAATTTTGAACTGAATGTTTTTAAACCAGTAATAATATTTAATGTTTTAAATTCTATAAGATTAATTTCTGATGCTTGTGATAGTTTTACAGATAATTGCGTTGTTGGGATTGAAGCAAACACAGTTAACATAAAGAAACATCTTGAAAATTCTTTAATGCTGGTTACT
>JBBQSH010000232.1:0-4721 GCA_038214015.1 Ignavibacteriales bacterium
TGGGATAAGTGCGAAGAATATCTGATTTCAGAAAAAATCCTTCAGCAATCGGTAAATTAAATATATTTTTCTTTGTGGTTCTCAGAGTTCTCTTCGTGAATCTCTGTGTAATAAAAAGCGATTGGTTACACGGAGAGCCACAGAGAGTACACGGAGTTACACTGAGATAAAATTTTTGAGGTAACATGAAAATTGGAATCATAGGAAGTGGAATGGTTGGCGCAACATCAGCTTATGCGATCGTGCTTCGCAAAGCTGCCAGCGATATCGTGCTTATTGATTCAAACCAAAAACGGGCGATCGCCGAAGCGCAGGACATTATGCACGCAGTTCCTTTTACTGCCGCAACTGATGTTTATGTCGGCGATTATGAAGATCTTAAGGATGCTAAAATTGTTGTGATAGCTGCTGGTGCAAGTCAAAAACCCGGCGAAACAAGATTGATGCTTATGGAAAAGAACGCCTCTATTATGAAAGATATCATTTCTAAAACAATTGCCGTTAATCCTAATGTAATTTTTCTTGTTGCAACTAATCCAGTTGACATCATGACTCATATATGCATCAGCATTGCAAAAGAGTTTGGAATTCCATCAACAAGAATAATCGGCAGCGGAACTACACTTGATACTGCACGATTCAGATCTCTGCTTGGTGCTCATATAGGAGTTGATCCTCAACACGTGCACGCTTACGTGCTTGGTGAACATGGAGATTCGGAAGTTCTCACATGGTCAAACATAGATATAGGTGGAGTTCCTTTTGAAGACTTTATCGCCTTCAGAAATATTGGGTTCAACGAAGAAATTAAAAATAAAATTGATGATGGTGTAAGGAACGCTGCTTATAAAATAATTACAGGTAAAGGTTCAACTTACTACGGAATTGCAGGTGCTGTTGCAAAACTTGTTGAAGTAATTAATAGAGATAACCGCGCTGTTCTTACTGTCAGCACTCTAAAAGAGGATGTTGAAGGAATAAAGAATGTTACTCTTTCGCTTCCGCACTTGATTGGCGGCGATGGAGACCTTGGCGTTCTCCCAGTCCGCTTGAGCGTTAAAGAAAAAATGCTTCTGAAGAAAAGCGCCGAGATAATCAAAGAAAAAATAGATGAATACGAAAAAAGTACTAATAAAATTTAATTTCAAATAAGGATTATCAATATGGAAAATTTAAACTCTATCGGTCTCGATACTAAAAAGGCTTCTGAATTAGCAGAGAAACTAAACATTCTTCTTGCCATCTATTCAATCTTTTATCAGAACACGCGCGGTTATCATTGGAACATCAAAGGCGAGAAATTTTTTGAACTTCATCTAAAGTTTGAAGAATTATACAACGACTTATTTATTAAAATTGATGAGGTTGCTGAAAGAATATTAACTCTCGGACACTCTCCAAACCACAGATATTCCGACTATAAAACAGCATCTGAGATTGTTGAGAGTAAAGAGGTATCTGACGGAATGAAAGCGGTTGGTGAAATTATAAGTTCCTTTAAAACTATTATAACATTTCAAAGAGAACTTCTTGCATTATCAGCAGAGATAGACGATGAGGGTACCAATGCTTTAATGAGCGACTATATTCGTGCACAAGAAAAATTAGTTTGGATGTATTCGGCTTTCTTAAATAAACAGTAAATTATTAAAGCTTGGCATTAACTTTTCTAAAAAAAATATTTTTTAGATCATAAATAAAATGTGGAATCCAGTACCCACGTAAAAAAACGGGGAGTAACCGAAAATCCAAACAAGTAGGAAAATTATAAAGGAAAACAATGAATACTTATTCTGCCATTGCTCAAATTATTGTTGCTATATCAATAGCGGTTGTATGGATATTTCGTTTCGATAATATTGTCAAAGAATTCAAACAATACCAGTTGAGCGATTTAACTCGCACAATGGTTGGTGCAGCAAAAATATCTTTAGCAACTTTGCTTGTTGTAGGTGTTTGGTATCCGTCATTAGTGCTTGTTCCGGCTCTTCTTATGGCTTTTCTGATGTTAAGTGCTCAAAATTTTCACTTCAAAGTGAAAAATCCATTGGAGAAACGAATCCCATCTTTTTTACTCTTATTGTTATGTCTCTTTATTGCTGCGGTGTCCGCGCAAATAATTAATTAATGAACTTACTTAATGTGCTGATTTCTATTTCAAGCATTTCCTTTTTGGCATACGGAATAAGTTACTATATAACTCCGCATATGAAATGTGAATTTAAGCGCTTTGGGCTTGAGAAATTTGGCGCGCTCACAGCGGCTTTAGAAATATGCGGATCATTTGGTTTGTTGGTGGGATTATGGTTCAATTCTATTTTGATAATTTCTTCAGCGGGTCTTGCTGCTTTAATGTTTTTAGGATTAATTGTGCGGTTAAAGATTAAGAATGGTTTTTGGGCATCTCTGCCAGCTTTGTTTTTTATGATACTAAATTCATATGTTTTCTTTAGATCAATACAATAATAAAATTTAGAGTTTGAAAAATAACTGGATAATTCATCATCAAATGAATAAAGCGGTATTAATGATCCCTCATCAATTATTCGAAGATCATACTTCTATCCAGAAAAATAGTACCATTTATCTTATCGAAGAATTTCTGTTTTTCAGGTAATACAAGTTTCACAAACAGAAACTGATCTTTCATCGATCTTCAATGAAATTCTATCAAGACTCTCTTGAAAGAAAAAAACTCAAAGTGATTTATATTGATTCGAAGAATGAATTATCTGACATCAGGAAACTTGTTCCGCATTTAAAAACAAAAAGGAATTGAAGAGATTCACTTTGCACATAATACTGAGAATTACTTAAAACAATTTAGAATTTATTGTTTCTTACTTTATGCTCAATGTAGGGCGCGGTAAAAAATTTGCTTAACTCATTAGTAGCGGCAATTACTTTTTATGAATTTGTAAAAGGTCGAGGTTGCCAAGTTTGTAGAAAAGATAGCTTGGGAACAATAGTGCTGCCAGAAAAATTACCGCAAAACGATCTCTTTTAATAAACAAACTTTTCATATTTTAATTCCATCCACTTTAAGAATTTTAAATATTGACATTGGACAGAAATTAACACTCAAAAAAATCATTATGGACTTTCAAATACTTATATCAAATATTACAAACCCAACTTTGCTGTTCTTCCTTTTAGGAATTATTGCAATACTTATAAAAAGTGATCTGCAAATTCCTGAATCAACAAGTAAATTTATTTCTCTATACCTTCTTTTTGCTATCGGGTTTAAAGGCGGACAGGAATTAGCTCTCAGCTCCTATAACAGTGAAATTACATATGCGCTTTTATTTGGGGTGGCAATTGCCGTTATTATACCGGCGTACACTTTTTTTATTCTGAAAAGAAAACTAAGTGTGTATGATGCAGGAGCTATTGCCGCAGCATACGGATCGGTAAGTGCTGTTACATTTGTTGCTGCTGTTTCTTTCCTTGAAATGCAGCAAATATCTTATGGCGGACATATGGTTGCTGTAATGGCATTGATGGAAGCGCCAGCTATAATTATAGGCGTGATATTAATGATGCAGTTTGATAAGCAATCGAGTGAACCTGTAAAATGGAAAACAATTATCCAGCATTCAGTTACTAATGGCAGTGTTGTTATGGTTCTGGGAAGTTTAATAATCGGATTAATTGCTGACACCAAACAAGCAGAAGGCATTAAACCTTTTACAACGGATATATTCAAAGGCTTTTTAGCAATCTTTCTTTTAGAAATGGGAATGGTTGCCGCGAAACGATTTTCCGCGTTTATAAAGTATGGTTTGTTTGTTTCTTTATTTGCAATCGTCATTCCTTTATTAAATGGATGTGTGGTAGCGTATATCAGTCAGTTTGTAACACACGATATCGGCAATAGGTTTATTCTTTCAATACTTGCTGCCAGTGCATCCTACATTGCAGTACCCGCCGCAATGAGATTGGCAGCCCCAAAATCTGACCCTGGTCTTTACATTCCGATGGCATTGGGAATAACATTCCCATTTAATATTACAGCCGGAATGCCAATTTATTTTATGATAGTAAATGCTTTTAACTAAGGAGCCAGTTAAAAAACAATATATGGAAAAACTTGTAACATCAGAAATTAAACTTGGTATAATTGCCGGCGGGCAATTGGGTAAAATGTTAGTTCTTGCTGCCAGCAATTGGAATGTAAACTCATACGTTCTCGATAGCGATGAACATTGCCCCGCTTCAAATTCGTGCAATTGTTTTGTTAAAGGGAATCAACTTAATTATGATGACGTTTATCGTTTCGGCCTGCTTGTTGATATAATAACACTTGAAATGGAAAACGTAAATGTTGATGCCTTAAAAAAATTAAAACTTGAAGGAAAAAAAGTTTATCCCGATCCAGATAAACTTGGGATCATTCAGGACAAGGGACTACAAAAGCAGTTTTATGAGAAGATAGAAGTTCCCTCTTCTTCGTTTGCATTATTTGAAAACAAACAGGAAATTATTAATTCAGTTATTGTTGGAAATCTGTCTTTTCCTTTCGTTCAAAAACTACGAAAGGGCGGTTATGATGGCAGAGGCGTCTCAATAATTCGTTCAAAAGATGATTTGATTAATTTGCTTGATGGTGCTTCCGTGGTTGAAGATCTTGTTGATGTTGATAAAGAAATTTCAGCAATAGTTGCAAGAAATGAACGGGGCGACGTAAGATGCCATCCTACTGTTGAAATGGAATTTAA
>JBBQSH010000233.1:0-4682 GCA_038214015.1 Ignavibacteriales bacterium
CTCATCTGCAATAGCAATGGCAGAAGCAATTATATATGATGAAAAACGTGTGTTGCCAGTATGTGCATTGTTAACCGGCGAATTTGGTATTGATGGTTATTACGTTGGTGTTCCCGCTGTGCTTGGAGAAAACGGTGTTGAAAAAATTATTGAGTTTGATTTGAATGCAGAAGAAAAAGCATTGTTAGATAACTCAACAAAAGCAGTTAAAGAACTTGTTGCTGATATGGAAAGATTAGGGTTCTAAAATCCTCTTTCATTTTTATTACAAAGGCGATTCAAACGAGTCGCCTTTTTTAATTTTTAAATTTGAGGTTTCAAATACTCCACATTATAACTTAATTTTTATTTCACCAACTCATCCGCAATTAACTCAGCTTGCTTTAGTACCGTATCAATTGCTTTCTGCTGTTTGTCCGGTGGATACCCATATTTTGTCAGTGTACGCTTTACAAGAACCATCAGCTTTGCTCTTGCACTTTCACGAATTGTCCAATCAATTGTTGCATTGCGTTTTACTTTATCAGCAATTTCTCTGGCAATCATTTTTAATGTTTCATCACCTAAAACTTTTACTGCGCTGTCGTTTGTTTCGAGTGCATCGTAAAAAGCTAATTCATCTTGGGATAATCCAAGTTTCTTTGCATCATCATCTGAGGCTTTAACTTCTTTAGCTATTCTGATAAGCTCTTCAATTATCTGTGCTGTGGTAAGTAGATTATTCTGATATTTTTTAATAGCTGTTTCAAGCATCTCTAAAAACTTTTTACTCTTTACAAGATTAGTTCTTAATCGTGATTTAATTTCATCATTTAATAATTTCTTTAACAACTCAATAGCAAGATTTTTATGAGTCATTCCCTGAACTTCTAACAAAAACTCATCTGATAAAATTGAAAGATCAGGTTTTTCTATTCCTGCTGCTTCAAAAATATCTATTACTTTATCAGAGCTTATAGCCTGATCGACAATCATCTTTATTGCGGTATCAATTTCAGTTTTAGATTTTCCTTTTCCTTCAACTTCAAACTTTACTAATCTTGATTTTACAGCCTGGAAGAATGCAACTTCTTCTTTTATAGCCATTGACTGTGGATGCGGCATTGATAAAGCAAAAGCCTGGCTTAATAAAGTTACTTCTCTAATAAATCTAGTTTTACCATCCTTCAATCCGAGAATGTGTTCTTCTGCCTGAAGAATAATTGAAAGCTTTTCACTTGGTTCGCCCGTAAAGAAACGATTGTAATTAAACTTGTACTGCCCTTTGTAGTAAGCATCGGGTTCTTCAACTAAAATATCTTTTCGTGTTTTACTTTCTTCATTAAACATCTGCTGAACTATCTCAAGTTTTTCCATCATCACTTCAACAGCTGCTTCAATGTCTTCTGTAGGATCTCCCTTGCCACCCGAATCAGAATAAAACGATAAAGCTTTTTTCAAATCTGTTGCAATGCCCAGATAATCAACAACCAATCCACCAGGTTTATCTTTGAATACGCGATTAACTCTTGCGATTGCCTGCATCAGATTATGCCCGCGCATTGGTTTATCTATGTACATAGTATGTAAGCACGGAACATCAAATCCGGTAAGCCACATATCAACAACAATTACAATCTTTAATGAATCAGCAGGATCTTTCATCCTGTCAGATAAATCCCTTCTTTGCTGTTTTGTTGTATGATGCTTTGCCATTACCGGACCATCAGAACTTGCAGCGGTCATTACAACTTTAATTGTTCCTTTTGCAAGATCACTATTATGCCAATCAGGTTTCAGTGCAACTATTTCATTAAACAGATCAACAGCAATTCTACGACTCATTGCTACAACCATTGCTTTGCCATCAAAAACTTTTTGACGTGCTTCAAAATGCGTTACAATATCTTTAGCAAGGTTTTTTATTCTATGTTTGTTTCCTACAATCGCTTCTAACTTAGACCACTTAGCTTTTGCTTTCTGTCTTTCTGTTACTTCTTCATCCTGCTCAAGCTCTTTATCAAATTCTTCAATTAAGCGTTTACCTTCATCATCAAGATTTACTTTTGCAAGCCTGCTTTCATAATAAATCTTTACTGTTGCACCATCAGCTACTGATTTTGCTATATCATAAATATCAACATAGTTGCCGAACACTTGCGGAGTGTTTACATCTGTTCCTTCAATCGGAGTGCCTGTAAAACCAATGTAAGTAGCATTAGGCAACGCATCACGCATATACTTTGCAAATCCATAAGCTATACGCTGACCAATTACTTCTTTACTATCTTTATCAAGTACATCTTTTAGTGAGGCTTCAAATCCGTATTGTGTTCTGTGTGCTTCATCTGCAATTACTATTATGTTGCGTCTGTCTGATAGCTGATCATATTCTTCTTTACCAACTTCCGGTAGAAATTTTTGAATAGTTGTGAACACAATTCCGCCGCTTGCAACTTTTAATAGTTTCTTTAAGTGTTCTCTGTTTTCTGCCTGAACAGGTTCCTGTCTTAGTAATTGTGTTGATGCAGCAAATGTATCGAACAACTGATCATCCAGATCATTTCGGTCTGTAATTAAAACAACAGTTGGGTTCTCCATTTCCGGTGCTGTTATAAGCTTACCAGAAAAGAAAACCATACTTAAACTTTTACCCGATCCTTGAGTATGCCATATAACTCCGGCTCTTCTATCGCCGTAGTTACCCTCACCCCGGCCCTCTCCCAAAGGAGAGGGAGAAGTAATTGAATATCTTGGATCGCCCAAAGGAGAGGGAGAAACAATAGAGGTTATTTTCCCAAAGACTAATTCAGGGTTATTTAATATTTCATTGTTTTTAAATCGAATGACTGTATTTCCGACTGAAGTTAAATATTTATCTCTAGTGCTATCGTGTTTTTGCTGTTCCTTGGTGTCGTGAACTTCTCCATCAAATTCAATGATTAGTTTATGTTCATCACAATAAAAATCTACGATGTAAGAACCGACTTGATGTTGTCTTCTGAATTTCAGATTTAAGAACTTCCTGTCTCGAACCAGACCCCAAAATATTTCCTCTGCTTTGGTCTGGTTTTTTCTTAACTCTCTTGCCTCATTTATTAATCCTGAAAAATTTAATCCACCCCTGTAATTCTTTCCATCCTTTTGTGTCCCAATCATTTTATTTCCCTCCTTTTGGGAGGGTTTAAAGCCAGCGGCTCGGATAGTGCTTTCAATAGCTTTGTTTACAGCATAGTACTGATGATAAGCTGCTAATATTTTTTCAGTATTTATTTGAACAATCCCTTCCTCAAGTCCTCTCCCATTGGGAGAGGATTTAGGTGAGGGTTTTATAGTTTTTTGAAAGACAATAAAGTTTCTTGTAATATCAAGTAATGTTTTAGGATTTAACATTCCCTTAATCAGAGTTTCTAACTGAGGCTTGAATCGCGATGCTGGATTTTCTCCATCAGCGGTCTTCCACGTCATAAAGCGTTTGATACCCGCAGTTAAACTTCCCGCTTTGCATTCTAAACCATCTGATATTACACAAACAGCATTGTAAGTAAATAACCCTGGAATTATTTCTTTGTATGTCTGAACCTGTCTGTAAGCAGAATCCATTGTTGCATTTTCATCTGCAGCGTTTTTTAATTCTATAACAACTAATGGAATACCATTTACAAAAAGTAAAATATCAGGGCGTTTATTCTGATTATTCTCAAATATCGTGTACTGGTTTACAACAAGAAACTGATTGTTCTCTAAATTCTCAAAATCAATTAACGCAACTTCATAACTTCTTTCGTAGCCGTCCTGCTGATATGGAATTTTAACTTTCTCTACTAAATACTCGTGAAATGTTTCGTTGTTATGAAGAAGATCCGGTGAATAGATGCGAAGTACTTTTTGTATTGCCTGTTCTTGTGCTTCTTTAGGAATGTGTGGGTTGATAACTGATACTGCTTTGCGTAAACGTTCTGTTAAAATTATTTGTTCATAACTCTCACGTTCAGGTGCTTCTCCATCTGGTGAGATTACTGAACCGTGAACATATTCCCAGCCAAGTGATTGAAGCTGCTCGATTGCAAAGTATTCTATTTTATCTTCGGTGATAGGTTTCATCTAATTATCTGAACCACTGATTTCTTTGATTTATTTGATCTGCCTGATTTATTTAAATAGTTTTTTATCATAGTTAATCGCTTAATCATAAAAATTACAGCTCAGACATTTGGATTACCTTGATTTTTTTGTTTGAACTTCTTGTTTACAAGTCGCTTGAATTCTAAACTTTTTTCTCCGAAGTTTATTAATAATCCTATTTCCAAATCGTATGCTTCTAAATAATTAATAGCCTGAGCTAAATGTACATCTTCCAATAATGTTAATGCTTTTAATTCAACTGAAATTATATCTTCAACCAAAAAATCAACTCGTCTTGTTCCTATTTGCTGCTTCTTGTAATAAACAGGCATCTCATATTCTCTATTGAACATAATATCAGAATCCCTGAATTCTATTTCCAATGCTCTTTGATAGATGACTTCCTGAAACCCATTTCCTAATGCTGAATGCACTTTCATTGCACAACCAATTATTTTAGAAGTCAATTCAGAATATTTATACTTTTCATCAATCATTATTTTAATAAAATCATAGTTAATCATTTAATCAAATGAATCACAGTTCAGACGTATTTCTCCACTCATCAACTTGGGTAA
>JBBQSH010000234.1:0-4645 GCA_038214015.1 Ignavibacteriales bacterium
GCTAGCGAATTTAATTCCGCTGAAGTTGATGACATTGAAGCAGCGATAATTGCTGCGAGAAGTAATCCAATTAAACCAATAGGCAGGTAATTTACTATGTAAGTGATAAAAATATAATTTGTATCGTTTGTATCTGCATCAGGATTATTTCGTTTGATAATTTCTCTGGCACTTGTCTTAATCACATGTTCATTTTTTGAAATCGTATTTAATTCATTTTTAATATTTTCACTAGAAGTTGATCTTGAACTCTCATCCAGCATCGCACGCAGTTTTTCACGCTTCAATTGCTGAAGATTATCGAATTCTTTTTCTAGATTTTCATATTCTTCAGAATACGAACCTGCTTTTACTTTTTCAGTTTCAACTGGATTAAAAAAAAGTGGGGGAGTAACAAATTGAAAAAACACAAATACCATCGCACCGATAAAAAGTATTATAAACTGCATTGGAATTTTTACCAATCCGTTTACAAGTAGTCCCATCCTGCTTTGGGTAATGTTTTTTGCTGCAAGATATCTTGCAACCTGTGATTGATCCGTCCCAAAATAACTTAACATTAAAAATGTTCCGCCAATAATTCCTGACCAGAATGTATAACGATCATTAAGATTAAAAGAAAAATCTATTGCATTTAGCTTTCCCATCTTTCCAGCAATGTAAGCGGCATCAATAACAGAGATATCTTTTGGAAGTAGAATATAAATCATAAAAAATGCCGCAAACATTCCGACTGTAATTATTGATATTTGCAGAATGTGTGTTTTGTTTACTGCATTCGTTCCGCCGATTGAAGTGTAAAGAATTACCATTATACCGATAAGTATGATTGTAATATTTAATTCCCATCCAAGAATTACGGAAAGAATTAAGGCTGGAGCGTATATAGTAAATCCTGCTGCTAGTCCGCGTTGACTAAGAAACAAAACACTTCCAAGTATGCGATTTTTAAGATCAAATCTTTTTTCTAAATATTCATAAGCTGTGTAAACGTTTAGTTTACTATATATTGGAACAGCAGTAATGGAAAGAATTATCATCGCTATAGGCAAGCCAAGATAGAATTGTACGAAACGCATTCCATCTACATAAGCTTGTCCCGGCGTTGAAAGAAATGTAATTGCACTCGCTTGAGTAGCCATTATTGATAATGCAACTACCCACCAGGAACTGCTTCTGCCCGTGCGAAGATAGTCATCAACATTTTTAGTTTTGCGAGTTTTCCAGGCACCGTAAAAAACAATAAAGCCGGTAAATCCGCACATCACAATCCAATCAACTGTACTCAACTAAACACCTTTGTAAAGAGATAGAATAAGGCTATTAGTATTATCAATTCTCCAAATACAATCCAATAGATTTTATTCCACGAACCAAGAAATGGGGGTTTGTCATCAATCATATTTTTAGAATTATCATCCATCTATCTATTTGCATAAAGTAAGTTGATAAATAATTTTATTGCACCTTCAACTCCTGCAGGAATCTCTCTGAAGAATGAAAGTCCTGTATAAACAAACGTTCCTTTACCATACTTTGTGATTAATAAAGAACCCTTATTGGGAGATTCACCTTTATCATTCATAGATAATAATGCTTCGTAGTTTTTATCCCATTCATTTGGAAAATATAATCCGCGCTCCTGTATCCAATTCTTAAAATCTTCTGTTGTGATTTTAAATGGTTTGTTAAAAATGTGATGACTACTGTCCAATATTTCTACCTCTGAATTCTCATCCGTTACTCTATCACGTGATAATTTTAACGGAAGAACTCCGGGCTCAGTAATCAAATCACCGGTTGTATTGTATTGTGAAATCAATGTTCCGCCAGCCTCAACATATTTTACAAGTTCTTTATGGAATGCTGCAAGATTCTCTCTTGTGTTGTAGGCACGAATTCCGGTTATGATCACATCAAACTGACTTAGATTATTTGAGTTAAAATGTTTGTCATCCATAAGAATGACATCGAATCCAAGATCAGTTAGAAAGTCTGGAATTTTATCACCTGAACCAATTATGTATCCAATTTTCTTTACACCATCTTTCTCAAAATTAAATAATTGCAGTTTTGATTTAGCTTTATAAAAAATTGTCTGAGGGAGTATATGCTTGTATTCTATTCGTACTAAACTATTTTCATATGTTTTCTCATCAACTAATAGCTGCGCAGATAATTCTGAATTAGAGTTGTTATCTGATGGAATCACTTTTATATAAAAATCTTTCTTTTGATTTATCTTGTCAAACTTAAAATCAATCTCACTTGGTTCAACATGCCATCCACTGTTACTTTTAAAAATTAATTTACCTTTCGCAGCATTCTTAAATGAGCGAAGTGCGACTTTTACTTCTTTTTCATTTTTATTGCTGAAAAAATAAATTTCTTTATCGAAGTTTACGGTAACAGGCGGTGTGATAACAACTGACTTATAAATTTCACCATCAACAGGGTCAGTTATTCTATAATAAATCGGAAGAGAAAAACTGATCGAATGATCTTTATATCCCACAATGTATTCACAATTCAATTGGGACTTTCCCTCTGGCAACCCAATTAACTCTTGATTATTGATCGTAAACATTCCAACACTGTGATTTTCTTTCAACCAATATGGTTGTGAGATTAAAGTATTATTAGGGATGTATAAGTTATAATTGTACGATTTTATTTCACCTCGTTTTAAACTATCTGAAATTTGATTCTGATTATCGAGGAAGCTCAAATCTATTTTATTAAGGATGAAATCCAAATTACTTCTATTAACAATTGATGCTTTTACTTTTAATGTATCTCCAATCGAAATAAATTCATTATCAGAAATAGCTTCAATCCATATTCCTGCGCAGGAACGAATAATCTCTTTTACTTCTTTTAATTTTACTTCTTTCCAATAGTCATGTTTTAGCAAATTTATCTTTTCATAAATCACAAAAAGACCATCCAAACTTGCAGTTGGCTTTTCATCATCAAACTCATTTATAGTTTTTTGGATAAGAGTATGAATTTCACTTCCACCATCAACACGATGCCAGCTTAAATCAATTCCTTCAAATATATCACTGCTAACAGAATCGCCTTTGAGTAGAGAAAAATAATTTAAAATATTATTTCTTATTCCCGATGAACCAAAACCCTGGCTCTTATGCATTGAACGACTTAACGCAGAAATTTCCGTATAAGATTTTCCAAGTAGTGAATTAAACTCACCAAGATTTAGTGATGGAATTTTTGAAAGATCCATTTGTTGGTTTTGCAAAGCAGGAAGCCAGGCATTCCAGAAAACTCTTCTTGGCTGCCAGGTGCTGACATATTGTAATTGTTCAGGAAAAGCTTTTGGATCATTAGCTAAATCAAAGGCTTCTAATGCTAAAATTGCAGATGCAGTGTGGTGTCCGTGTCCGCCTTGTCCGGTTGGTGGAAATCGTGTTATGATAATATCAGGTTTGAATTTTCTTATTACCCAAACAACATCGCTTAATATTTTTTCTTTATCCCAAAACTCAAATGTTTCTTCGGGAGATTTGGAGTATCCAAAATCAACTGTTCGGGTAAAAAACTGTTCACCGCCATCACGTCTCCTTGCCTCGAGTAATTCCTGTGTTCTTATTACTCCGAGTTGCTCTGATTGTTCAGGACCAATTAAGTTTTGACCACCATCGCCTCGAGTTAAAGAAAGATAGCCAGTCCTTAACAATTTTCCTTTTGCCAGATATGAAATGGCTGCGGTATTTTCATCATCCGGATGCGCTGCAATGTATAAAACACTGCCAAGCACATCTAATTTTTTTAATGCTAATTTTATTTCTGAGGAGCTGAGTGCCGGTTTAGGTTGAGAATACAAAATTGAGTAAACAACTATGGAAAACAGCAAGGAATATTTTAGTTTCATTAATTACTTATGTTATTATTAATCGGATAAAAAGTTGTTCCGATTATAGCACAATAGAGCTAAATATCCAAGATAAAATGTTTGAGTGGTGAAATGATTACTTAAGTTTAGTTTATAAAATTGATTTGCCATATTTAAGTCAAATTACATTCTTTTAATGATAGGAATAAATCATTATTTTTGTTTGAAAATAAAGGAGTTTATATGAGACAGGTAATTCAGATATCAATCTATAAGGGCGAGAAATATTATGTAGCTGAAGGAGTTAACATTCCGATTGTAACTCAAGGAAAAACTTATGATGAACTTTTTGAAAATCTTAAGGAAGCACTTTCCCTGTTTCTTGAAGATGAAGATTTATCAAAATACGATATTCAAGCTAATCCGGCGATTATAGCTAACCTAGAATTAAATAATATACTTTATGCCTAAGCTAAAAGTATTGTCCGATAAGGATTTGATAAAAATTTTTAGTGAGTTTGGATTTACAATCCTATCGCAAAAAGGCAGTCATATCAAACTGTTTCGACAAACTCCGAGTAATAAACAAGTTTTAGTAATTCCAAATCATTCCGAAATTGATGTTGGTACTTTAAAAGCAATTTATAGACAAGCAAGTAAGTACATTTCAGAAACTGATTTGATGCAATATTTTTATAATCCTTAATTTAGCTATGAAAAAATTATTCATTATTTCTTCACAAGTGATTAATCCATAAATCATATGTCTATAACCTTAAATCAAATAGT
>JBBQSH010000235.1:0-4518 GCA_038214015.1 Ignavibacteriales bacterium
ACTGTCTTACTTCTTTTCTTAACGGGACAGTAGTGTTTCAATGTCTTTCTTATTGCTGTTTTCAGTAGTATCGTGTAATACCACTGACCCACCTCCCCCTCCTGATGAAAAAACTATTTTAGAATATGATTGGGAAGTTGATACTCTCTTTAACCCACACGGTTATGGGGTTGTACCTTGGTCTATGTGGGGCAGTTCACCAACAGATGTCTGGACTGTTGGTTTTAATCTTGCAGGTCAAGGTGAAATGTTTCACTATGATGGAGTTAAATGGAAAAGAGTAACACCCTATTTAGGATTTAATTATGAGTTACTCTCAGTATATGGTTTTGGAACTAATGAAGTGTATGCAGTAGGGTCGGAAATCATTATTGATACCTTGCTCCATACAAAAAGCTTAATACTAAAATATAACGGTACAGCTTGGCAAATTGAAAATATTATTAAAGGAAGTGGTTTAACATTCTTGCAGGGAACTGACGCAAATAATATTTGGACTTGTGGAATTGAAGGGGCTCTATATAAAAAAAATGGTGGTAATTGGCAAAAAATTCCTTTTGATGAAAAATATGATTTGGGGCCAATTTGGATTTCTCCATCTGATATTGTTTATATGATGTATGATTATGATGATTATCCAATAACCCAGGATACAACCATGTTTTATTTCTCTAAGAATGAAAACAACATTTGGCAAACATTAGACTCTTGTAGATTAGTGAGTGTTGATGGAATCCGTACCGGCTATAAATTTGGTGAAAAAGGAATGATTGGAATTTCTGAAAATCAAATTTATTCGGCAGGGATAGCAGGATTATTTGAATTCAATGGTGTTAGTAATAGTCTAATATATTGGGATGATTATTACTATCGGGACATTAAAAAAAATAAGAATGGAAATGTATTTGTTGTTGGTGACCATGGTACAATTAATTATTTAATAAATAACCAATGGAAAAAACTCAGCGACTATAGTCGCTATGTTGTAGATTTTTATTCGATTATGCCTTTTGAAGATGATATATTTATAGGTGCATATTCGAGTGGTAACGGTTATGTAATTCACGGAACATTAAAAAAATAAAAGTGATATGACAAAAAATAAAAATGCCTTACCGGTATAGCAGTACCAGTAAGGCTTAGTGCAAATACTTAAACCCAGTAGTCAACTTTAGTTAATGAACAAAAAGCTGCTGGTAAGTATGAAATAAATTTCAATGCAAGCGCACTTGCAAGTGGAGTTTACATATACAAAATACAGTCCGGCAGTTTTGTTAGTTCCAAGAAAATGCTGCTGCTCAAATAAGTCAGTATAAAAAATTGACCCTTTAACAATTAAGGCGATTCAATTGAATCGCCTTTTTATGCTCATTAATTTCTAAGCTACAGTTATTTCTTTTTCAGCATAAACATCCTGAATAAGATTTAATAATTGTACACCTTCACTCATTGGGCGTTGAAAAGCTTTACGACCTGAGATTAGTCCCATTCCGCCAGCACGTTTATTAATAACTGCTGTTTTAGCTGCTTCAGCAAAATCATTTTCACCGGAAGCACCGCCGCTGTTTATCAATCCAGCACGACCCATATAATTATTAATTACCTGGTAACGTGTAAGATCAATTGGATGATCTGTGGTTAGATCTGTGTAAACTTTTTTACTAGTTTTGCCAAATCCTTTAATCGAATTGTAACCACCATTATTTTCAGGAAGTTTTTGTTTGATAATATCAGCCTGAATTGTAACACCAAGATGGTTTGCCTGTCCTGTAAGATCAGCAGAAACGTGGTAATCTTTATCCGATTTGAAAGCATTGTTTCTTGTATAGCACCATAAAATTGTAGCCAAGCCAAGTTCGTGTGCATATTGAAAAGCTTCACTCACTTCAATAATCTGTCCGGCACTTTCTTCAGATCCAAAATAAATGGTTGCTCCAACTGCTGCGGCACCCATATCATAAGCCTGCTCAACACTTGCAAACATAATCTGATCAAACTTATTTGGATAGGTTAGAAGCTCGTTATGGTTAATCTTTAAAATGTAGGGTATTTTGTGCGCGTATTTTCTTGCGGTCATTCCAAGTACGCCAAGAGTAGAAGCAACTGCATTACATCCGCCTTCAATCGCTAACTTTACAATATTTTCAGGATCAAAGTAAACAGGGTTTGGTGCAAATGATGCGCCTGCACTGTGCTCAATTCCCTGATCAACAGGAAGAATAGAAACATAACCTGTTCCAGCAAGTCTGCCAGTTTGGAAAATCCATTGAAGATTTTTCAAAACATTAATATTCCTATCAGTCTGAGCAAAGATTCTGTCGACAAAATCTGGTCCTGGTAAATGTAGTTGTTCTTTTGGGAATTTTGCTTTGTAGGATAACAGGGAATCAGCTTCACTGCCTAACAATTCTTTTATTTTATTTAACATTATCGCTCCGTTTATTAAATGATTTATATTAGTTGTTCATATTTGCTATGCTAAAATAACATAAGCAGCAAAGTAATTCAATTTAAATTTGGGTTAAGAGATAATAAATTGCTGTAAAATATTCTTAATTGTGTATTGGCTTTAAAAGTCGGTTCACGCAAAGTTGAATCGCGAAGATCGCAAAGTCTTACTTAGAATCATTTCAATAAGAAAAAGTTGGGATTAGAGTCGAGATGAAATAATTTTTCTTAGCGTTCTTTGCTATTAAATTTCTCTGCGAGCTTTGCGTGGAAAAATCATTTTATATAGAGTTCGCCTTGATTGCGCTGCTGAGAAGAAATAAATCCGTTTAAAAAAGAAAAACCCGGTTAGTTCCGGGCTTAAATGTGGGAGATGATGAATTGTTCTTAGTTCATCATCTGGTTGTCTAATCCAGCAATTTTGATTTCCTCAACCTTTAGCTTTGCAACACCCTTTCGAACCATTCCTAGTTCGGAAGCTGCGGCTTTTGAAAGATCAAGATCTCTTCCGTGAATATAAGGACCTCTGTCGTTTATCCTTATAACTACAGATTTATTGTTTTTTAGATTAGTAATCTTTAATAAAGTGCCAAATTTTAACGATTTGTGAGCCGCGGTAAAGGAATTCTGATTATAAACTTCACCATTTGCAGTTTTTCGACCATGAAAACCCGGTCCGTACCAGGAAGCTTTCATACTCCCTTTATTTACAAACTCAACCAAGGAACGATCCGCGGTTATTGTTTCTTCCTCAACGGAAACCACATTTTCAGCTACAACTGGTTCGGTGATCTTATCTTCGTTTACCACTAAAGTAAAACCAACCAGTGCAACTAAAACAAGAGTGAATAATACCTTTGCTAATGACCTCAATAGCACCTCTAATTAATTAAACATATCGGATTGCTGATACAAATTTAACCCGAGACAGTAGACCATCCAAGACTTTATCTGCCAGAGGGGTATCATATCACCAACTACCACATATTCGACTATAATGGTATTAAAGTCGAAAATCTTATCCAAATAGAAATGCTGCTTAAGAAATATCTTAATAAATCAGGAGGAATGTTTTCAAGACATTGGCACTTTTATTATTTAAGTTTGTATAAGACTCTAAATTCTGGAGAAAAATATGAAATCGGTTCAAAAAAGAGGAATAATTTTCCTAACTATAGTTTTCATTACATCTTTTTTTATAGGGGGATCTGCCCGCCTGCCTTTGATTGATGAGAATGATAACTTCTATCTTTCAAACTACACGACATTTGCGCCGGGAGATATTGCTAAGCTAAATCTCTATTCCTATTCTCAGAGCACTAAAAAATTTAGTTTTAAGTTATTGAAGATAGAGGACCCGGTTAGATTTTTTTCCCTTTTGGATCAGAATAATAGCCGATACGCCTTTGATATCTGGGGAAAAGATAAGGCACTGCTTTTAAAATATACCAGCTTTATTAAAGAGTGGGATTATAAACCCTCCGCTAAAAGCAATAATTACTCTGGTGAGATTAGCATCGGTAAAATAGATCAGCCGGGAATTTATATAGTTCAGGCAATAAGAAAAGATATAGTTGGTTACTGCGCAATTGTGGTTACAAACTATGCAATGGTTTATAAAAATAATCAAAAGGAAGTTTTGGCTTTTATTGCAGATGCAAAGACTGGAGAGTTTGCAAGTAAAGCTAGATTTGATTTTTACCAGGATGGAAAGCAGATTGGAAGCATGGTTACTGACAAAGATGGATTACTGTTTGCCAAACTGTCGGATTTTGAAGGAATAAAAAATTCAAACATCCAGCTTTATGGGTATTCTGGTGGTGAGATTATTTTAAGCGACCCATACTTTTACTTCAATCAAAACCAATCTGAATATCTAACAGCCTACGTTTATACACAGCAGCCGGTTTATCGTCCGGGACAGTCCGTAAACTTCAAAGCAATCTTTAGAAATAAAAAAGGCAATGAAATCCTAAATGCACCTGATTTAAAGTTTTCGGTTTCAGTAAAATCACCTAAAAACAAAGAAGTATATTCTGGCGAAGCAACCACAAATGAGTTTGGTTCTCT
>JBBQSH010000236.1:0-4484 GCA_038214015.1 Ignavibacteriales bacterium
GAAAATCTATCTGATGAACAACCTAAAAAATCTGAAGAAGAAACAAAGAATCATACTCTTAAAAAAACCAAGGTAAACATGGAGGATTCGAAATATCCCACTTTAAATGATTATGGAGAAGAAAAAGACACAGAAAGAAAAACTCAAATCATAAATGAAATAAATGATAAATTTCCTAAACTTAAGGAAATAGAAAACATAGAAGCAGATACAGTTAAACTTATTACAAAAAGTGGTAAATCAATAGATGTTGAAAAAGGTGGTAATCAAGACTTATTAATTAAAGAAACAAAAGACCTAGAAATAAAATCTGACAAAGAAAACAAAAATGAAGTTCCAGAAGGCATGGTTAGGCTTACCAAAAAAGATGGAAAAACGATCGATGTTAAAAAGGCAGAGGTAAATAGTCTACAGGCTGATGATTCAAAAAATCAAAATATAAAATCTGACAAAGAAAACAAAAATGAAGTTCCAGAAGGCATGGTTAGGCTTACCAAAAAAGATGGAAAAACGATCGATGTTAAAAAGGCAGAGGTAAAGAATTTACAAAATAACGAGATAAAAGATGTAGAGATAAATAAGGAAGAATATTTTAAGGCACAAGCCGATAAAAAAATATCAACAGATAGACTAAAAGATGCGGAAAAAAGAGTGGTAGAAATTGCAGACAGATTAAGAAGCAGAAGAATTGATGCAATTGAAGAAAATGCAGAATTGTTAAAAGAAATTGATTCTATTAAAAAGCGCCTAGAGAAAATTGAAAAAGAATTTCCTGATCTTGAAAAAATAGTAAATGAAACAAACAAAGAACAAGAGCAAGAACAAATCATTCAAGAAAAAGTAGATATCGAAGAAAAAATCAAAAATGAATTAAATAATATTCTTGATAAAAAAGACGAAGCCAAAGACGTTGCACTTATTAAGAGCAAATTACAAATAAACGGTTTAAGTGAAAAAACTTTCGAAAAAATACCTGCATGGAAAAGTCTTTCAACAGCAGAAAAGCTTTTTGTTTTTGAACAAATGTCACAAGAAATGCTGTCAAAGGTAAAAGAGATTGGAGAGCAACGTTTCCAAGAAAAAAATAAACTTAATCTTTCTTTTAATCCGTCAAAGTGGAGTTTTAGTCTTGGTAAAAAAATTTTTAATAATGTCACAAAACAATTCTGGATTAGTAAAGAAGAAAAAAATGTTATAGAAGAGGCAGAAAACGGTAGATTAAACCCCGACCCGAAAACATTGAGAGAACTAGTTGAAAGGACGGCGGATATGCACCTAAATATAGTCCAAAAAGATGGACGGTCTTTCATAGAATTTTTACCTCTAAATAAAGATTTAACAACAGAGCAACAAAAGACAATTGAGGATTACAACAAGGCCGCAAATGAATTTGCTCGTATGCCGGATGCCTGGCGCAATGAAAAAGCAGCTAATGGTAGAGATAGTAGATTTTTCAAAAAAAATTATGAAAATTATGAAAAAGTTCGAGTGTTGTATGAAAACTCCAAATCAAATTTAATTAAATCACAGGTTGAAAATTATTTAAAAAATGGAGATGATTTGACTACAGCTCAAAAAAAAGCAATGCAAGGTATTAGCGAGGAAGATTACAAGATTTCAATCCTACAGTTTACGAATACCAACCCCGATGCAGTTAAAGAATTATCGGTGATTAAAAATGAAAGCTCTTGGGGAAGATTGGTTAACAATGAAAATATTTGGAGGGGTCTTTATATCGGAACTGGATGGATGGCAAGAAGTGCAACTGCTGCTACTATAGGACTATTGGCGGCCCCACTAGTCTCAAGTGTTATTGGTGGAGCTCGAGCCAGAAGAAAGGCTGAAGGGAAAATAGATTTAGCTTTCAATGAAGGTCGCAAGATGGAAACTTTTATAGAGAGAAAAGATGCAGGTAAGACTGGTCTGTATGATGATAAAAACGCAAAGATTGGATTAATTTCAAGAACTCTAAAAACTCTAAATGGAGATAATGTTAATGCCAAAGAAGTGGGGGCCTTTATTGATGCCGATAGTCAGACGAAGAGACTAGATAATTTAATTCAAAAAATTGAGGCAGCTAAAAATAATAGAGAAAAAATAATACTAAAAGACCAATTGCTTGCTCGTATTGATTATATTGAAAATAAAAATGAACAAGGATTAATAAATTATGGAGAGAAAAATGCAATTAGTTTAAATTATGAATTATTTAAAAAATTAAGTTTCGCGCAAGCCCAACTAAGTTGTTTAGATTTTATCGGCAATAGTGAAACAGAGGGATTAAACGCAAAAAGGGAAACTTTACTATGGGAGGTCATACAAAAAAATAACGAGCAGTTAGATAAAAAACAGGCTAATTTTAAAAATAATGAAATGGTTAGAGGGGCAATAGTTGCAGCTGGATTTTCACTTCTTGGCTGGAAAATTAGAGATTTGATACACGGAGGCATAGATCATGGAATTAATACAAATGAAATTAATCAAAATGAAATAAACGAACATTTAACAGTTGCTAGCCCAAAAATCGCTCCTTCTGAATTAAAAAATGTAAATGTTGAATTTAGTTCAAAAGGAGCAATTAAAACTATTGAGATTTTAAAAGATAAAATTAATACTGATTATCCTGATATTTCTAAGGCCCCAAAAAATATTCAAGAATTTATGAAAACTAATTCTACCCAAGAAGCTATTAAATTAGGTTTTTATAACCCAAATGATCCGAGTGGGGCAGAAAGTGCTATCATCTCAAAAGGTTCAACACTTGGTTTCGATAGTAATGGAAATCTTGTGTATCACGATATCAATACTGGTGAGAATCAAGATTTAATTATTTCACAAAATAAAATTGAAACGATTGAAAAGTATCAAGGAAAAATGTTTGATTCAGATAATTCTGCGATTAAAAATGAAACAATTATCAACACTCCTCATATTAATAACTCAGATGACATTGACCAAGAATTATTAAAACGTCAGGTTGCCCCAGGTGAAAATCCAGCAAACTCTGTTTCTCCAAATAAAATAATTGATACACCACATATTAGTAGCCCCAATGACATTGACCAAGAATTATTAAAACGTCAGGTTGCCCCAGGTGGAATACAAGCAAGCAAGGTAAGCCCTGAAGAAATTTTAAATTCTTCAGAGGGAGCAGAAGCAGTTGCCCCTGAAAAAATTAAAGAAATTTACAGAGAAACAATTAGTCATTTATTTCCTGGAGAAAAAGGGATGAAGTTGTGGGATAACGTTAGAAATCTTCCCGCAAGTGTAAGTATGGGTGTTACAGTCGAAGATGCTGGTGATACTGGATATGGATCCTTTATTCACGAAATGCATGAATTACAAAGAGTCACAGGGCTTAATCCCATGGAAAGATCTTTAATTAGTGAACCAGAAACAAATGAACAATTTATAATACGGGCTCAAAAGGAAGCATTAAAGATGAATAAACTTGAAGAAATAAGCCAAAATAATTAAAAATAGCGATACAATTAAATAAAGTGCTACAATAGTTTCATGCAATACATTGAAACATTAAATGATAAACAAAAAGAGGCCGTACTATATATAGACGGACCTCTTTTGATAGTTGCGGGAGCGGGAGCAGGAAAAACTAAAACAATAACCCATAGAATAATACACTTAATACACGAGGGTGTAGACCCAGCTTCAATTTTGGCTGTGACTTTCACAAATAAAGCCTCCAAAGAAATGAGGGACAGAGTTATGAAACTTCTAGAAGATAAAGCACACGGAATTGAAGCGCCTCTTTCGTATGGTAAAGTGCCATTTGTTTCAACCTTTCACTCTCTTGGTGTTTATATAATAAAAGAAAATGCTCATTTAATTGGACTAACAAAACACTTTTCTATTATAGATGAAAGTGATGCTATATCTATTATTAAAGAAGTCATGAGAGAACACGACATCGACCCAAAACAACACGAGCCTAGAAAAATAAAAAGTATTATCTCAAAAGCAAAAGGTGATTTTATCACACTAGAAACATACAAGGGAAATGTTGCAAGTAGTATGCAAAGCATCGTCGCTACCATATGGGGTGGATATGAAAGTAAATTAAAAAAAGAAAAAGCATTGGATTTTGATGATTTACTTTTAGAGTCAGTTCTTATATTACGTAAATTCCCGGAAATTAAAAATAAATACCGAAACAAATGGCAATATATACACATTGACGAGTATCAAGATACAAACGAAGTTCAATATGAGATGACGAAACTTTTGGTTGGTGAAAAAAATAATATTTGTGTCGTGGGAGATACTGATCAAAATATTTATAGCTGGAGAGGCGCTAATATTAAAAACATGCTTCATTTTGAAAAAGATTATCCAAATACAAAAATAATAATTTTAGAACAAAACTATCGTTCCACTGGAAAAATAATTGAAGCAGCAAATAATATAATTGAAAAAAACCAATACCGCGTTCCTAAGACTTTATTTACAAAAAACATTGAAGGCGA
>JBBQSH010000237.1:0-4422 GCA_038214015.1 Ignavibacteriales bacterium
CCATCCCATTGGATATTGTACATACCTGGATAATAAGTTTCTGAATTTATTAAATCCTTTATTTTTACTCCCAACACATCAAACACGCCAATTGTTATTTCTGATGTTTTATTTATCTCGAAACGGATATTAGTTAAGGAATTAAACGGATTTGGAAAGTTTTGATAAATGTTGAAGTCTTCTAAATAATCATTTAGTTCATTATTAAAGATCGAAGTAATTATCTGAGTTGTATCACCATATAAAACACTATTAATTACTGATCCCTTTAAATTTAGGATCCCGGTACCTTCAAGCCCCAATATACGCACTGCTCCAAAACCATATGCTAGATAAATTGCATTTCTATCCATTCCAGTTGCAGCAAGGCTATCGTCGGAAAAATAATATCTGAATTTTTTTAATATAGTTGGGCTACCAAATATAGTTGTGTTGTATACAGTATCTACCCTTACAAGCTCGAAGCCTGATGGGTTATATCTTTTAGTAACCCATTGCTCACCACCATATGCGCTTAATTTATACACAATTGCAATTGTATCTAAAAAATATGTGTAAACATTAAAAGAGCTGTCAATCCAATATTGAATGTTATCAAACAGAACGTGTGGATTTATCGCAAATGTAGTTTGCCAAAGATACTTTGTATTATCTTCATCAATTGAATCCTTTAAGCTTAAAGTCTGCACTGTATCAAAGTAGCTGGGCGGATCAGATAAAAGGTACTCCCACATATCTCCTGCATTTGCAGGGAAGAATTTCATTGGGTCGTCAAAAGTTTGAGCTGTAATTATTTTTCCAAATAATATTATACTTATAATAAAGTAGTACAATTTCATTTCTATCTCCTTAATTAAAAAAAATAGGCTCCCTTTCTTAAGTTACGTAAAACCGGTTGGGTAAAGGTAAATGTTAAATATTAGATGCTCAAGGTTTAATGAGCTGGAATAATTTTGTAATAAAAATAAAACGAGTAAAGTTTCATACGGTAGGGAAATATAACAGAGTAAATATTTCAGTATCATTATTTACACCCAAGCAATAATATATTTGTGGGGGGGTAAAATATCGTGCCAAAATATTTAAAAAAGAATCGGGAATAACTAAGTAAACAAGGTAAATAAGCATCCAAATCATAAACACCTCCAAATACTTATTGCAAACCAAACGAAAATATTCTTTAAAGTCAAATTAAATTTAGAAATGTTTAAATGAAGTTATGTATTTTTACAAACTAAAAAATGCAGGTACACAATTGAACTTTATGGAAAAAGAAATGCCGATCGGAGTTTTTGATTCCGGTATTGGAGGTTTAACAGTTGTAAAAAGATTATCTTCGGTTCTTCCAAGAGAAAGTATAGTTTATTTTGGTGATACTGCGCGTGTACCTTACGGTTCAAAATCAAATGCAACAGTAATTGATTACTCTGTTCAGGATACAAGTTTTTTACTAAAGAAAAATGTTAAAGCTATTGTTGTTGCCTGTAATACTGCTTCATCAATTGCAATTCCGGAGTTAAGAAAAAAGTTTACTGTGCCCGTTATCGGTGTGATATTGCCCGGTGCTGATATGGCTTACAAAGAAACAAGAAACGGAAGAATTGGAGTTATCGGTACTCGTGCTACAATTAATAATAATGCTTACTCAAATGCAATTAAAGAAATTGATAGTAAGATAGAAGTGTTTGAAAAAGCATGTCCGTTGTTTGTGCCAATTGCCGAAGAAGGCTGGACTCATCATCGTGCAACTTATGAAATTGCAGAAGAATATCTTAAAGAATTGCGCGAAAAAGATATTGATACTTTGGTACTCGGCTGTACACATTATCCTTTACTTGCAGATGTAATTCAAGAGGTTATTGGCAAAGATGTTAAGTTAATAGATTCCGGAATTGCAACAGCCGAAGTAGTTCGAAATGAAATTGACAGAATTGGTTTGGAAACAAACTCCGCCGTACCGGGAAATTTAGAAGTTTATGTAAGTGATATTCCAACAACATTTAAACAAGTAGCAGAATTGTTTCTCGGTCGAACAATAAATGAAGTTGTTAAGGTTGATATTGAAGAATTACACAAGATTTAATATGAAAAATATTTTATCCCCATTAACACAAAAAGAAATTGAAAACAGAATCATTTCCTTAAATGAAAATTCAGATCGTTTATGGGGAAAGATGACTGTTGATGAAATGCTGTGTCATTGTTCAGATCAAATAAAAATGGCAATTGGAGAAATCCAAACAAAATATGCTGGAAACCCTTTCCTGAACACTATCGTAAAACATTTAATTCTTTTAGGAATGCCGGCACCAAAAGGAAAAGTTGAAACTGTACCTGAATTAAAACAAAATGTTGGCGGAACTAAACCAATTGCTTTTGATAAGGATAAAAAAACTTTGCTTGATTTAGTTAAAAACTTTCAAAACAGAATTGAAAACAATCCTAATCAGGTTCATCCGGCATTTGGAAAGCTAACAACTGAGCAGTGGGCCAGATTGTGCTATATCCATCTCGATCATCATTTGAAACAGTTTTCTGTTTAATGAATAATCAGCTAAAACCTCGTCTCGATTTTCTTATTGAACTTTTAAAAAAAGATTTTGATTTGATCTCTAAAAAGAAAAAAGATGATGAGTGGAAGCGTGATCATTTTAGATACACTTTTACTGTACAAGTGCATAGGATTTATGAACTGCTTAATACTTCGGTTACAAAAGATCTACCAGCAGAAATAAAATCTTCAACAAAAAAAGAGATGATTTTGTTAAGAGATTATCTCAATAAGATGATTGATAGTTAAAATTGTTTATTCAAAATATTTTCGTATCTCATCTTGCTTGTTAGTTAACCCACGAACAATCATCAATTTAATTCTTGCTTTTTGACCGTTTAGATAATCTGAAAAAATTACTCCAAGATTATGCAAATGCTTACCAGCTCCAGGATAGCTATATATATAATCTGTTTCTCCCGCAGGGCAACGAGATGTTAATACAACAGGAATACCTTTTTCAACTGCGTATTTAATTCCTTCAAATGCTGGAGGAGGAACATTACCAACACCAAGTGCTTCAACAACAATTCCATCAACTTTGCTATCAGCAGAAAACTTAAAAAACTTTTCATCCATCCCGGCGTAAACGGTTAGCAAATCTACATTGGTATTAATCTTTTCTGTTTGGATCGTTTCAAGATGTCTTGGCAAACGATTAAATATTACTCTTCCCTTTTGTATAAAACCAAGCGTTCCAAAATCTAAACTCTTAAATGATTCAACAGAATCAGAATAAATTTTTGTTACTTCGCTTGCGGCATTTATTTCTCCATTTAAACAGACAAGTACACCAAGATTTTTTGAATTTTCATTTAAACAAATATGTAAAGCATCAATAAGATTTTTCGGTCCATCCCAATCTGGCTCAGAACTGTTCTTCATTGCACCGATAACTACAATTGGAATTTCTGTTTTAATTGTTAAATCTAAAAAGTAAGCAGTTTCTTCAAGAGTATCTGTTCCGTGAGTTACAATTACTCCATCATACTTATCCGATTTTAATTTTCCATTTATTTTTTTTGACAAATCAAGCATAAGTTCCGGTGTAATGTGCGGACCGGGGTATTTTCCAAAATCAAAACATTCAATCTCGGCTAAAGATTTTGCTTCTGGAATCATTTCAAGTAATTCTATACCTGAATATCTTGGAATAGCGCCGCCGGTTTTTTCATCAATCATCATTGAAAAAGTACCGCCGGTAAACACAACTAATATGTTTTTCATTTTATTCTCAAATTTTGTGCACTAAAATAGCGTTTAACTGCAATTCTAAAAAGAAATCTATGCTATTTATCATCATAAGATTTAACTGACTTGCAGAGTAAATAATGAAAGTTTATTTTTCGTACAAGTATAAACAAGAAAGGTGCAATTATGTTAATGGTAGAAGATGTTGATTTAACTCCAAATCCACACGCATTAAAATTTATTCTGAATGAAAAATTATTAAACCAGGAAACAAGACAATACGCGGATAAAGCATCCGCACAGAGTGATCCTTTTGCAAGGGGCATTTTTGAAATTGATGGTGTTGTTTCAGTTTTTTATATGGATAAGTTTGTTACGATTGAAAAATTAGCAGAGAACAATTGGGGACAGATACAAAGACCATTTATTAACTTCTTAAAGAATTTTGATAAGAGTTTAATTCCAGAGGAAAAAGAAATTACAGTTAGTGATGAAGAATCAAGTGAACTGCTAAAGCAAATAAATATTTTGCTTGATCAAAAAGTAAGACCAGCACTTGCAGGTGATGGCGGTGGATTAGAAGTTTTAGGTTTAGATGGCTACACAGTTAAAATTCGTTATCAAGGTGCTTGCGGTAGCTGCCCAAGTTCGATTAGCGGAACACTTACTGCGATTGAAGG
>JBBQSH010000238.1:0-4282 GCA_038214015.1 Ignavibacteriales bacterium
GCATCATCAAAAGATAATCTTGGGAGTGGAGTTTGAAGTTCACGATTCCAAACTTGCTTAAAGAACCGCTTCATCAATCCTTCAACAATTGCAAAGATATCTTCCTGATCCACAAAAGACATTTCAACATCTATCTGAGTAAACTCAAGTTGTCTGTCTGCTCGCAGATCCTCATCTCTAAAACATTTTACTATCTGAAAATAACGATCCATTCCAGCAACCATAAGTAATTGCTTGTAAGTTTGTGGTGATTGCGGCAGAGCATAAAACTTTCCTTTGTGCATTCTGCTTGGAACAAGAAAATCGCGCGCGCCTTCTGGAGTGCTTTTCATCAAAACCGGAGTTTCAACTTCAACAAATCCATTTTCATCAAAATACTGGCGGGTTATCTGAGCCATTTTGTGTCGTAAAATCAGGCTTTTCTGAAGCTTTGGTCTTCGTAAATCTAAATACCGATACTTTAATCTAAGATCTTCATGTGTGTCGATCTCATCTTTAATAGCGAAGGGAGGCGTTTCAGCTTCGTTAAGAATGATCAGGTTATTTACCATTACGTCTATGTGTCCCGTTGCAAGTTCAGGATTATCGGTATCTGCAGGACGTTTTCTAACAACTCCTTCAACAGAAATTACAAATTCACTTCTTAAATCTTTTGCAGCATGATGAGCAGTTTCGTTGAATGTAGGTTCAAACACAACCTGTGTAATTCCATGTCTGTCGCGAACTTCAATAAAAATAACTCCGCCAAGATCTCTTCTTCTATCAACCCAACCGTTAAGCACAACTTTCTCTCCAACGTTTGATTCGCGTAACTCTCCGCAGGTATGTGTTCTTCTTTTAAATTGCATAAACTATAAGTATCTCCTAATGTAAATTTGAGGGCTAAAAATAACTAAATGATTGAGGGCAATCAAATTCTTAGTATTTTTATAATAATTAAATTTATTTGAAAAATATATATGCTTTTACTTGGTCTATTAGCGGTAATACAAAATATATTCTTACCCGGTTTTTTGATTTTACACCTCTTTAAAATCAGGACTCAAAGTATTATTCAAAAATATATTTACATTTTTGCTTTAAGTTTGTTTACAAATTATGCATTGGTTACACTACTTATTCTATTAAGCATCTATATAAGAGAGGTAATGTTATGCATAATTATTATCGAGATAATTGTGCTAACAGTCTTAATTGTAAAAAAGAAAATAATAATTTCTAATACATCTAGCATAGATGAACTATTTTCTATTGTTAGATATTTTATTACTCAAAATAAGCTCTCTATAAAACTTTTAATTTTAGGAACACTGACAGTCCTTCTCTTTTACTTTTCATTATTTATTTCAAATATTGGGTCCATATTTTACTTTGTAGATACAGTAAACAATATTCATTGGAATACCTGGGCAATAGATTTTTCAAATAATATTTTTCCCAGACAATCCTCGCATTTCCCCCAGCTAATACCGGCAAACTGGTCAATTAGTTATTTATTAATTGATAAAGCTAACGTTCACTTCTTTCCCAAAAGTTTTATGCCGTTATTCTTCTTTGCTAATCTTTTAATGTTCTTTGATTTAGCTGTTCATAATAAAAAGTATGTTTATTTAATTGCACTTATTGTTTACGGACTGTTCGCCCCAATAATATATAACCTTGTTTTTATTGCAGATGGAAACGGAGATTTACCGGTTTCATTTTTTGCATTTTTATCATTCTATGCTTACTTAAAGACGGATGCAGAAAAATTTAAACTAAAAGAATACATAATTGTTTTTTTGTTTGCTTCCACTGCAGCAGGAACTAAATTGGCAGGGTTCTATGTCTTTTCCTTTATGTCGATTGTATGTCTCTATTATCTATTTCTAAACATTAAGAGTCTAAGTAAAAAAGAATTTTGGACATTAATTGTTTCAGTGATTTTAATAGTTAGCGTAAATTTGTTTTGGTATTTTTTAAAACCCGAAGTCATGGCAGGCGGACTTCATCAACCAGAATGGTTAGTAGAAGGTTATCTGAATATTCTTAAAAGTGCATTGCATTTATTGTACTATAATTGGGGCCTTCCAGTCTTGGCATTTTTCATTCTAACATTTTCATTCAGTCTGTTTGTTAAAGAATCGCGTTACATAACCATATTCTTTGTTATCCCGCCTTTAATTCTTTGGATGTTCAAATACAGTGCTGATTTTAGAAACTTAAGTTTTGTAGTACCGTTTATTTCTTATGTTTCCGCTTTTGGTTTATCAAAAATTTTAGAAATATTAAAAAACAAAAAAGAAAGCGATAATTTTTTAACATCGCTTGATAGAACTGAAAACTTGCACAAAAATAAGATCTGGCGATCTATTCTTTTTATCCTTGTTGGAGTGGTAGGGTTTTTAGTTGTAAGAAGTGATTTTTTCTATCAAATTTTATATTCAACTTATTCATTTATCAGCAAGTATTATTTTCAATCTAATAGGATTACATATCTAATTGACTACACAAACTTTATAAATGTCGATTACTATCAAAAAGTCTTTGGGACAATGTTTTTATTAGTAGCCGCGATGAGTTTGTTATACATTTTAAAAACAAGGGTGAGAGATATATTTATTATTTTAACATTAGTAGCGGTATTCCTGAATTTTACATTTATAACCAAATCCACCATACTAAATCATCAAATAGAAGAATTTGCTAAGGTTGATGCCAGAAATTATTATCAAACGATTAGCACAATAATAAAAAGCACAGGGTCGAATTATAAAGTCTTTACAAATTTTAAAGCTATTTGCTCTGAAAAAATCAAAAGAAATATTGAATTTTGGTTTATTGAAAATGGTAGCCTACTAAATTTTTTAGAAGGTTCTACTGAGGTTGAATCAAAAATTATTTTTATAAAGTTAAAAGAGTTGGACAATCAAAAAATTGAGAGCATAAGAAATCTAATATCATCTAAAAAACTTCAAATTCTATATGATGATAGAGACTATATTTTAATAAGCAGTTAAATATTAAATCGACATTTAATTATGAACACAACAGAACTCATCCGCAAAAAGAGAAATAAAGGAAATCTTACTAAAGAAGAAATTTTATACCTTATTAATAACTACACAAAAAATAAAATTCCAGATTACCAATTTTCTGCTTTCCTAATGGCAGTTTATTTTAATGGAATGACTAAGGATGAAACTTCCGCACTTACTGAAGCAATGCTTTATAGTGGAAAAGTTTTAAATCTTAATTCCATTAAGGGCGTTAAAGTAGATAAACACTCAACCGGCGGCGTTGGTGATAAAACATCTTTAATTCTTGCTCCAATTGTTGCTGCGTCTGGAGTTAAAGTCCCAATGATTTCTGGCAGGGGATTAGGGCATTCCGGTGGAACGCTTGATAAACTTGAATCGATTCCAGGATTCAGAACAGATCTTTCTTTATCAGAATATAAAAATGTTCTAAAAAAAGTTGGCGCTGTTTTAATCGGACAGACAAAAGAAATTGCACCTGCCGATAAACTTATTTATGCTTTGCGTGATGTAACTGCAACAGTTGAATCGATTCCATTAATCACCGGAAGCATAATGAGTAAGAAACTTGCGGAAGGAATTGACGGGCTAGTGCTCGATGTTAAAACCGGTAATGGTGCATTTATGCAAAAGCAAGAAGACGCAATCTCGCTTGCAGAATCACTAATCCAAACAGCAAAAGCATTTAATAAAAATGTAATTGGATTTGTTACTGATATGAATCAACCATTGGGAAATTATATAGGTAACTGGTTAGAAGTTTATGAATCATTACAGGTTTTGCGTGATGGTAAGAAAAATGATTTAACTGAGTTATCATTAATTCTTGCTGGTGCTATGATTTATCTTGGCAAAAAATCGAAATCACTTGATGAAGGAATTGAAGAAGCAATACGAATTTTAAAATCAGGTAAAGCGTTTGAAAAATTTATTGAGATTGTTAAATCACAAAATGGTAAAACTGATTTTATATTAAATCCAGAAAAATATCCTAATTCAAAATATAGAGAAGTGATTAAATCAAGTTCTGCCGGATATTTATCTGAAGTAAATACTTACGAACTTGGAATGGCAGCAATTGATCTTGGCGCAGGAAGAAAAACAAAAGATGATAAAATTGATCCCAAAGCGGGAATAATTTTTAATTACAAAATTGGTGATACTATTAATAAAGGTGTTGCGCTTGCCGAGTTGTTTTCAGATTCTAAATCGGGAATTGATAATGCAAAGAAAAGAATCACGAATGCGATTAACATTTCTAAATC
>JBBQSH010000239.1:0-4275 GCA_038214015.1 Ignavibacteriales bacterium
AACGCAGTTCCGGCATCACCCATTGCTATGTTTCTGGCACCGAATCCATTTTTAAGAAATGATAATCCGGTATTACCTGCTGTTTGGGCTAACACGGTTACACTCATTATCATAATTATTAAAAGAATTTTTTTCATATACATTACTTAGTTTTTATTTATATCTGAAACCGTCATTTCCGTGAAAACGGGAATCTAAATAACTTTTCTTGAAATAGATTCCCACTCCTGCCTACCGCAGGCAGGTTCGTGGGAATGACAATTCTACATTTATTACTTTCTAAACTTATTTGATTACTGACTTAAAAATTAATATTTAATCCAATAATATGTCTATCACTTGAAGAATACTGCTCCATCATAAAAGCGTAATCAACTGCGATAATCCAATCACCTAAAGATTTTGAGTATGAAAATCCGAGTGAAGGTTTTAGACCTGCATCAGTATTACTCAAGTTAAACTGATCAATTCCGCCGCGCAAAAATAAATTTTCATAAATATTATACTCAGCACCAAAGCGTATTATGTTTGTTCCTGCGTTACTGTTTTCAAACTCTATTGCTGTAAGTAGTTTAATATCGGGTCTGTAATAACTAACACCAACCTTTTTTAATAATGGAAATTTATCTTTTGTTGTTAAACCTTGCTGTCCGTAAATAGGACTTGTATCCCAATCATACTGGCTGTTAAGATCAGAAAGCATCAAAGAAATATTCCAGTTATCATTTACTTTGTAGAGAGCACCAATATCCAGACCTAATCCGTTGGATGTAATTTCTTCATACAATTTATAATAATAAAATTTAGCAGCTATACCAATAGATAATTTTTTTGAAAAACGATTTGATACGCTAAGAAAAACTTGATTTTCAGAAGTTGATAATTCTCCTGTTGGTAGTCCATTATTATCACGACCATCAATTCCGCTAACACCTGAGTTAATTATTCCAAAACTTATTCCTGCAGTGCTTGTAGGTTTTCTATCTACAGAAGTATCTTTTGCAGAATAAAAATCAAACTTGCGAGTAAAACTTAAAAAGTTTAACGATCTATCAAGTGATAAAAACGAATATCCTGTTTGGAAAGAATTATTTTCTTGAAATGGTGATACCGCAGGATTATAATATGAGACTAAATTACCTGTTGTTATTGATGACATTGCGTTTCCCATTCCAATACCACGAGCGCCAAAACCCATTCTACTAAAAGCACCAACTTTGCTGTTTATGTTTGTAAATTTTGGTTGTGCATCCAAATGAATGGTTAATATAAATAATGAGACTGCGAATAAGATAAATTTATCTCTCATTGCATCACCAAAATCTTTCCGTACACACCATCATTATCTCCAACTTCTACACGATAAAAGTAAACTCCATTTGGAACATAATTACCGTTATCATCTTTGCCATCCCAAAATTCCGGTGTGCCTTCAAGATCACGATTTCTGGAAACGTTTTGGATTACAGTTCTTACATAATTAAAACTAAAATCAAAAATACGAATTGTAACATTTGCCTCCGCTCCACCTGTACTGTACTTAATTTTTAATTCTTCTTGTCGTGGATTAAAAGGATTTGGATAACAATAAGTTTCATCATTTGCAGCAAGTGGTTTTGAAGCAAAAAAAATCTTCCATGTACCTTCCCAAACTTTGCCCGGCGTTTCCTGCAATTTGATTAATCCATCTGCAGAGCCTAACCAAATTTTATTTTGATAAGAATCAGCAGCATAAAAAACTTTGGTACGCAACGAAGCTTTGGAAAGATCATCTACAATTGAATTTGGAAGCAGCCACGTTAAACCATTATCTGATGAACGAAAAACTCCGTTATCAGTTGGAATCATTGTATCAAAGTTTTTAAATCCAAAATTATGAGGGCGTTCATCTCTTAAGTAAGTTCTCCAACTCTGTCCTCCATTTGAAGAAGAACTGACTCCATAAAACTCAGCCTGGTTTTCAGCTTTCCATGTTGATGCCCAAACTGTGTTTGAAATTTGATTGTATCCAAGAGCCGTTATAAAATTTCCGCTTATTGGTTCAGATTGATTTTGTGCATTAAACTTTATCCAGCTAATGCCGCCGTCCGTAGATTTATTAATTCCACCTGCTGTACCAACGTAAAGAGTATTATCATCAGTAGAGATTACAGAGAAAACTCTATGATTTAAATTTCCTGAGCCGCAAAAATTGCCTGCAACAGGAGAAAGACAAAAATCTAAAGTATCTGCTGGAGAAATTGAATTTAAATTATCGGGAGGAAGTATAACCCGTTTCCAGGTTTGTCCGTTGTCAGTGCTTTTTCTAAGTCCGCCTGCAAATGTTGCAATCCAAATTGTGTTCGGAGTAAATGCAATATCATAAGCAAGATTTTGTATGGCTACTGTAACGGGTAAGGCTTGTATTGTATTATTTCCATATTGCTCTGTTGTGCTATCAGGATGATCTAATGGTTGTGGAATGCTTGTCCAGGTTGCACCGAGATTTGTAGTGTATTTTAATCCGGTTCCTTCCGGCAAAGTACTGCCGCCGGTAACCTCAGTTGATTTAGCTGTAGCACACCAGAAAACGCCATTGTTATATCCTATTGAAGAAATATTCCCGGTTCCAAAATCCGCCTGCCCAAAAAAGTTTGTCCAGTTTTCTCCGCCATCCACCGATAAACTAACACCACGACTAGTACCAAGCCAGATTGTATCACCGATTGTTATAATATCCGTTACGGTATTGCTAAGAGGATTTTGGGAATTAACTTTGCTTAATACTTTGCCATCTTCTTGAAGTAAATAATTTTCTGGTGAAAACTGAGCATATATACTGCTTGAAATCAAAAGAATGTTTAGAATAAGAAATAAATATTTTTTCATTGTATAAGTAAAGAGTGATTGATGATGTTACTTAATTTTCCGCCGCGATCTTTTGCTTGGAATTCCAATCGATAAGTTCCCTTTGCGTTTGTGGAATTGATTGAAATAATGAGTGAATAAATTCCATCTCCGGCTGTTTGATCTCCGTGTTGTGATAAATTTCCATCATCAAACATAAGATTTTGCGCTCCGCTTGTGGTGCCATTTGGTCTGTAAACTATAAAATAAATTTTATCAATGTCTGATAAACCATTCTGATCGAAAACTTTAATTGAAGTGAGAATTATAGTTGTGTCTGTTACAATCGCTGTGTCGGGATCAACAATATCATCAGAAATAATAGGTGCAATGTTAGCCTGTCCGTTATCAAATTTAAATGTTCCTAATGCAACCTGATTTGTAGAATTTGATTTATCAGTTACAAAATATTTTATATTATAAATCCCATTTGGATAAGCTTCGCTTAATGGAAATTTATTTGCAAAAGATCCATCGTTTGCTACATCATCTCCGTTTTCAATCCTTCCGTTATCGAGCAGAGTTAATGGACCCGCATTAAGCTTAGAATTATCCGAAGCATACACATCGCAATATACGCTTTGAATATTTACAGTGGAATTGAATGCAATTCTTACATTAATTAATGAATCTAACGGATTGTATTGAATTGAATCTGATGGAGAGACAAGTTTTACCTGGTAATCAGGATTATAATTTTCAATCACACTATCAAAATCTTTTTCGCATCCTAAAAAAAACGTAAGGATGAGAGTAAGATTGAGATAAATTAAAATTTTTGTTTTCATATATCTAAATATTTTTTAATAAACTAACTTCAACAAGGTAAAAATAAAACCATTTCAGCCAATAGCATTAAGTATAAGTGGCGAAGGTGAAAACGATATCACAAAAATAAAGAAACTTACGTAGCCTAAGAACATTCGCTTTCTATCTAAAGGCAATACATCCGGCACAGGAGGATGTTTTATTTTTACAACAAAGTATAAAATAAATGCCCAAAATAACCAGCCGCTCCAGCCAATGCCTAAATTGAATTCTAAAAGAGAATCTAAAACAGCGGCAAATCCAATAACAAATAAAATTATTGCTGAGATAGCCGAAATCTTATAATGTTTTTTATCACCAAACATTGTGTAAGAAATATGTCCGCCATCAAGCTGTCCAACCGGAATCATATTCATTGAAGTTACCAGCAATCCAAACCATCCTGCACAAATAAATGGATAATGATAAATTTCACTCATGGGTGGAAAGAATGAATTTGGATCTACAAAAATATACCTAAGGAATGAAAAGAGAATTGAATCTCCAAACACAAGCTGCATTCCTTCTTTTCCGTAATCTGGAGAGAAATAATCAGGATGAATATTAATCAAATATTCGATG
>JBBQSH010000240.1:0-4272 GCA_038214015.1 Ignavibacteriales bacterium
CAATCATTTGGTCCCCAGTCTGTTGAAATGACTGTTAGCAGCGTAAAAGTAAATAAAGGACTTTCGGACGATATTTTTGTAATTGCTGAATGATAAATAGAAAATACTCCGCTGTTGTTTTTGATCTCGGACAGGTTCTGCTTCGGTTTGATTACAAATACTTTGTTGAAAAAGTAAATCGGCACAAAGCAGAAATTGGCGATCATTTTTTAGAACTTTATAAAAACAATTATGAAGTTCATCGTGATTTTGAAAAGGGATTGATATCTGAAAAATATTTCATCTCCAGGATGCTTGAATATCTTGATCATACAATTGATGAAGAAACTTTCTGTAAATATTGGTCGGATATCTTTTCCTTTAATGATGACGTAATTGCACTTCTTCCAGAACTAAAGAAAAACTATAAACTTTATCTCATATCCAACACTAACTCAATCCATAAAAAATATGGTTATCAAAATTACGAGTTCTTTAATCTGTTCGATAAACTTATTCTTTCTCATGAAATTAAATTCATAAAACCGGAAAAAGAAATTTATCTTGAGGTTCAAAAGGTTTCCGGCTTCCCCTCCGAGGAACATATTTTTATTGATGACATTTTAGAATATGTAAATGCAGCAAAGAGTCTTGGTTGGGATGGAATCCAATTTGTTGGATATGAAGATTTAGTGATGAACTTGAAAGCAAGAGAAATTTTATGAACGAAGTTGTAAATGATTTACAAGGCAGCAGATTTGTTTTGGATGTAAATGGGCAGGAAGTGTATGTCCTTTATGCTGAAGACAAAGAAACTCTCGATCTGTATTCAACTTACACGCCCTCACAATTACGCGGACAAGGTTTAGCCAAAAAAGTTGTTCTGGCAGCTTTTGAATATGCTAAAGAAAAAAAGTTAAAAGTAATTCCAGGATGCTGGTATGTTAAAAGGTTTGTTGAAAAACATAAAGAATATGAATTATACCTAAAATAATCCTGTAACTTTTGAGAAGGCGACAATTCTAAGTCGCCTTTTTTATTAAATGAAACTTATATTTGTATCAACCTTAACTAATCATACTTATTACAATGCAGAAGAAAAATATTTCTAAAGAATGGCTAACACATTTTGAAAAATCAAATCAGCTTGAATCTCCTGATTATGAAAATACGTTAAAGTATTTTCAAAAATTTGCTAACAGCACGTCTTACGTAAAAATCAAAACCATCGGGTTAACTCCGCAAGGAAGAGAATTAAAAGTAATTATCGTTTCTAAGGATAAAACTTTTACACCAGAGCAGGCAAAAAAATCTGGCAAAGCAATTATGCTTATTCAAAATGGAATTCATCCGGGTGAAGTCGAAGGTAAAGATGCTTGTATGCTTTTGCTGCGGGAAATTCTTATCACAAAAGAAAAAGCGCATTATTTAGAAAACACAATTTTATTAATCATTCCCATACTTAATGTTGATGGACACGAAAGAGTAAGTCAGTTTAACAGACCAAATCAAAACGGACCAAAGAAAATGGGCTGGCGTACTAATGCATTAAACTTAAACTTAAATCGGGATTATCTAAAAGCAGATACACCAGAGATCCGCTCATTCTTAAAACTTTTTAATGATTGGCTGCCAGATTTTATGATTGATAATCACACCACAAACGGAGCTGATTATCAATATCACGTAACTTATGGAATTGAAACTCATCAGAATATAGACCGCGGTTTAATAACCTGGATTGATAAGAAATATTTGCCTCATCTCTTAAGTAATGTTGAAGATGATGGATTTATTATTGGTCCATATATGGAATTTAAATCTGGGACAATTGAAAGTGGAATAATTGATTTGCCCTCGCCTCCAAGATTATCGCACGGATATTGCGCAACACAAAATAGAATTTGTCTTCTCGTAGAAACACACAGTTTGAAACCATTTGCAAATCGTGTGTTCTCCACAAAATCTATGATGGAGCATTCAATCAGTTTTGTAAATCAAACTCATAAAGAATTAATATTTCTAAACAAACAAGCAGATAAAGAAACGGTTAAATATTATTTATCTACAAAAAAGAAATTTCCTTTAGTGCTTAAAGGCAACGGAAGGTTTGATAAATTTTTGTTTAAAGGATTTGAATGGTATGATGAGTACAGCAATTTAACTGGCTCAACCGTTCGCAAGTACACAGACAATCCTATGGAAGTTGAAATACCTATTTTCAATAAAGCAAACTCGCTTAAAAAAATTATAGTGCCTGCTGCTTACTTAATTCATCCTCAGTTTTCTGATGTGATAGATGTAATTAAGTCTCATCACATAAATTTTAATATCTTAAACACAAATAAAAAACTAAAGGTTGAAAAGTACCGATTTACTAATGTTAAGTTTGCAGCAAGACCTTACGAAGGGAGACAACTTCCCTCTTTTCAATGCAATAGTTTTTCCGAGTGGATAGATATTGAAGCCGGAACATTAATAGTCTATACTAATCAAAGGCAACTGCGGGTAATTGTAAATTTGTTGGAACCTGAAGCTCCGGATTCTTTTCTTAATTGGGGCTTCTTTAATACTTTCTTTGAACGGAAAGAATACGCAGAAGCCTACGTGATGGAACCGTATGCAAAGCAGATGATGAAAAATGATTCTAATGTACGATCTGAGTTTTACAAAAAACTGGAAGAAGATGAAGCCTTTAGAAATAATGCTGGCGAAAGATTGGATTTTTTTTACAAACGTTCACCTTTTTATGATAAAGGAGAAAATGTTTATCCAATTATGCGATTGATAAATAAATCTAATATTTGATTTTGACAAAATTAAGTATAAACTTTCTACAGTAATAAACTAAGTGAAACTTAGTGTTCTAAGTGCCTGGGTGGTAGATTATTCTTCACCACTTATATACTTAGAGCACACAGAACCACTAAGGAGAAAAATCATGTTAACAATTCTTTGTATTTCCAGTTATGAAAAAGGCTTTGACTTTATGCGCGAAGCGAAAGCTCAAGGCTGTCGAGTTGTTCTTCTTACTTCTAAAAGCTTAGAGAATGCTGATTGGCCAAGAGAAAGTTTGGATGAGATTTTTTACATCCCCGATAAAAACAAAGATTGGAATATGCAGGATGTAATTTACGGAGTAAGTTATCTTGCACGCACTGAAAATATTGATAGAATTGTTGCGCTTGATGATTTTGATGTTGAACGTGCAGCTTCGTTAAGAGAACATTTACGCATTAGTGGAATGGGAGATACAACAGCGAGGCATTTCCGAGATAAACTTGCAATGCGGATGATTGCAAAAGAAAATGGAATTCCTGTCCCAGAATTTTTACACATACTTAATCATAAAAAGATAAACGAGTTTGCTGATCGTGTCCCTTTCCCTTATATGATTAAAGCTCGTATGCTTGCCGGCTCATATGGATTAAAAAAAGTTAACAACAAACAGGAGATGTGGGACAGAATTAATTATCTCGCCGATGAACAATCATTCTTTTTGATGGAAAGATTTGTTCCAGGCAGCATTTACCATGTTGATACAATTATTAACGAGAGAGAAGTTGTATTTGGATTAGCAAGCAAATACGGCACTCCACCTTTTGAAGTTGCACATCAAGGCAGAGTTTTTACAAGCCAGACACTTGATAGCAAATCTGAGGAAGCAAAAGAAATTTTGGAACTTAACAAAAAAGTTTTAAAAGCTTTAGGTTTACTTCGTGGAGTATCTCACTCCGAATTTATTCGTGCTGAAGATGAAAAACTCTATTTCTTAGAAACATCTGCAAGAGTGGGCGGTGCTAATCTTTCTTCTCTTGTTGAAGCAGCTTCTGAAATAAATCTCTGGAGAGAATGGGCAAAGATTGAAATATTAAATGGTGAAAAAGAATATAAACTTCCAAAAGTAAAAAATGATTTTGCAGCAATACTTACTTCCCTATCCAAGCAAGAGTGGCCAGAACTTGATGCTTATAATGATCCGGAAGTTGTGTGGAGATTAAAGAAAGAATATCACGCTGGTTTGATTGTAAAATCATCAGACAAACAAAGAGTAAATCAATTACTTGATGAATATACAACCCGTTTTTACAATGACTTTTTTGCGACAGCCAAAATGGGGGAAAGACCTAGCGATTAGATTTTGAGAATTGTCATTCCGAACCCCTATTTATCGGAGTGAGGAATCTGTTTTAATAATTCATAAGATTTCTCTCTTTGTTCGAAATGACAAAAAAAACAATTGTAAATTAAATGTAAAACCAGCTTTTGGCACTCTCAATGACTTTCTGTTAA
>JBBQSH010000241.1:0-4267 GCA_038214015.1 Ignavibacteriales bacterium
TCTGAGCAGAACTATAGTGATTTACGTTGGACACTGGATACCGAAGATGATTGGAAGTTTCTTAAGATTTTGTTTGATGTTTACGATGTGGCTAATTTGCCCTATTCTGAAGTATTAAAGATTATTCGGCTTCACCCTGAATTGGCTTTTTTGAATACACATATTAAACAGAAAGAAATAAACTTATGAAATACTGTATACGTTGCGTAATGCCGGACACCAAACCAGATTTATTCTTGGATGAAGAAGGTGTGTGTAATGCCTGCCGTAGCTTTGAAAAAAGAAAAGAAATTGATTGGGATGCCCGTAAAAAAGAATTTTTTACGGTTATAGATAAGTATAGATCAAAAGATAGTACAAATTGGGATTGCATTATCCCAGTAAGTGGTGGAAAGGATAGCACCTATCAGGTTTTAAAAGTTTTGCAGCTTGGCTTGAATCCATTATGTGTTACGGCTACTACTTGTCATTTATCTGAAATCGGAAGAAAAAACATAGAGAACATAAAAAGTTTTGGTGTTGATTACATTGAGTTTTCCCCTAATATAAGAATTAGAAGAAAGCTAAATAGAGTAGGATTAACCCAAGTGGGAGATGTTTCCTGGCCCGAACACGTTGGAATATTTACAATACCGGTACGTGCAGCAGTTGAATTCAATGTTCCCTTAATTGTTTGGGGTGAAAATTCTCAAAATGAATATGGAGGCCCAGCATCAGCAAGTGAGAATAACGTTCTTAACCGAAGATGGCTGGAAGAATTTGGCGGTCTTTTAGGCATGCGTGTTTCTGATTTAATTGGACTTGACGGCATTGAGAAGAGACACCTTATTCCATACAGTTATCCTTCTGACCAAGAATTAGCAAAAGTTGGTGCTACAGGCATATTTCTTGGCTATTATTTTCCTTGGGATGGGTATAGTAATGCGCTCATTTCTCAAGCTAATGGTTTTGTTACCAAATCTACTGTAGTTGAAGGCTCTGTAGTCAATTATGAAAATCTCGACAATCTTCAAACTGGAATTCATGATTATTTTAAGTATTTAAAATTTGGTTTTGGAAGAGCAACAGATATCACTTGTCTTCACTTACGAAGAGGTAGAATTGCGCGTGAGTTTGCTGTTGATTTCGTCAATAAGCATGATGGGAAATTCCCTTGGACTTATCTTGATATATCCATCCAGGATATTCTAAAGCCTTTAGATATTACTCTTGAAGATTTCATCAAAACTTGCGATCGTTTTACCAATAAGAAAATCTTCCTAACGGATTCGAGAGGAAACCTTTTAAAGGATAAGGATGGAAATTTGACAAAAATTAAATACGCGGAATAATTGATTATGAGCGTTGTAATCATTGATTATGGAATGTGCAATCTTGGTTCTGTTAAAAGAGCCTTCGAGGAATGTGGAGCTACCGTGATAATTAGCGATAATCCTAGAGACGCTGAACAAGCTTCTCATCTCGTTTTACCAGGTGTTGGTGCGTTTGGAGATGCAATGAAAAATCTTGTGTCTGCCGGTTGGGATGTGGCAATAAAGAAAAATGTGCTAGAACAAAATGTACCACTATTGGGAATTTGTCTGGGCATGCAATTGCTTGCTGAAAGGGGATATGAAAATGGTGAGTATTCTGGTCTTGGCTTAATTCAAGGTGACGTTATCAAACTTTACAACGAAAAATTAGATCCAAATTTTCGAGTTCCTCATATAGGGTGGAATGATGTCCATAGTAAGCAAGAGTATGTCTTAACGGATGGACTGCGACCAGCCACTGACTTTTATTTTGTTCACAGTTATTTTTTTAAGACCACTAGAGCAAAGGATGTTCTGACTACGACTTATTATGGTCTGGATTTTCCCTCTATAATTAGAAAAGATAAAATTATGGGAGTACAATTTCATCCAGAGAAAAGTTCTCGGGCAGGATTTCAAATAATTCGTAATTTTTTAACTATAAACTGATGCTTAAAGCCAGGATCATTCCAACTATTCTTTGGAAAGATATAGGAATTGTAAAAGGTGTAGGTTTTAATAGCTGGAGAAGAGTTGGATCTTTGCTTCCAGCAATAAAAGTTTATAATACCCGCCAGGTTGATGAATTGATAATTGTTGATATCACCGCGACCGAACAGGATCGTGAACCCGATTATGAAGTAATTGATGAAATAGCTGACGAATGTTTTGTGCCACTAACAGTGGGCGGTGGCGTTAAGACTGTTGATCATATCAAAAAATTATTAAGAGCAGGAGCTGATAAAGTAGCTATTAATTCAGGCTGTTACACACACCCCGAGGTTGTTTCAAATGGAGCTAACTTGTTTGGCAATCAATGCGTTGTAGTCAGTATAGATGTTTATAAACATACTGATGGGAGTTACGAATGCTTTAAAAATTGCGGAAAGACTCCAACTGGAAAATGTCCTATTGCATGGGCAAAAGAGATGGAAGCTCGTGGGGCAGGTGAACTTCTCATCACCTCTATCCTTAATGATGGAGCAATGGTTGGATATGATTTGGACTTGATTAAGAGAATTACTGATACTGTTGGTATTCCAGTAATCGCTTCAGGTGGGGCGAGTGATTACGAAGATATGCATCAGGCACTCACTATCGGCAACGCGTCAGCGGTGGCCGCAGCCAGTATCTTTCATTTTACGGAGAAAACCCCGCTGGAGGCCAAACAATATTTAGGAGCAAAGGGAATTTTGGTAAGAAAATTTTAGCCAATTTGAACAAGCAAAAAATTCTTTTGCGAGCAAATGCTAGCCAGAGTATCGGATTCGGTCATCTATCTAGGTGCATTGCATTGGCTGAACTTTTAAGAGATGATTTTGAAATTGCTTTTGCTATCCACGAGCCGGATAGTTATGTTTTTAATGAACTAAGAAAAGTTTCAGATATGGTAATTCCACTCCCCCTGCCACAAAGTGATAGTAACTTTAATAATGAATTAATTCCTTATTTAACGGGAAGCGAGATTGTTGTATTAGATGGATATGCTTTTACTGCGGAGTATGAGAGAATTATAAAAAGAAGTGCAGCAGCATTAATTACTATTGATGATGTTCTCTGTCGTCATTATGCATCTGATGTTGTCTTAAACTTTTGCGGACTCACGAACCCTAAAGACTATTCGAAAGAATTTTATACCCAGCTTCATGTTGGATTGGATTTTGTTTTTCTGCGCAGTCCGTTTCTGCGGACACCTGCGGATGAGCATTTAATCTCAGAAAGATTATTACTAAATATGGGCGGAGTTGATAGTGGTAATGAAACAAAGAAATTATTAGAAGAAATACTTAACACCGGGTTTGAGGGCGAAATTATAGTGATTGTTGGTCGAAATTATCCCTTTCAGGATACTTTAAAACCTTTTATTAATGAAAATTCTGGTGTTTGTATTAAGGTTGGGTTATCCGCTAAAGAAATGCATGAAACCATGCTTCAATGCACCTTAGCGGTCCTTCCACCGAGCACAGTTGCGCTCGAATTCTTAAGTACTGGCGGGGTTTTGTTTGTTAAACAAACAGCCGATAATCAACGATGTTTAAAAAAGTACCTTATAGAAAAGGAAGTGGCTATTGATTATTCAAAATTTTCAGAATACATCCAGACAAGAGATTTCAAACTGAAAAGGAAGGATGTAAGCCCATATTTTGATGGTACATCTCTCAATCGCGTGAAGAAATTATTTTTGTCACTTAGTCAATCATTAAAAATGAAATTTAGAAATGCTGCCCATGATGATGCAACTCTTGTGTTTAAGTGGATAACAGATCCAGAGGTAAGGAAATACTCGTTTTCCAGAGATGAAATCAAAATGGAAGATCATTTGAAATGGTTTAATCAGAAGATCAAAAGTAAACTTTGTCAATTTTTTATTGTAAAGATTAACTGCGCTCTAATTGGTCAAATTAGATTTGATGCATTAGAAGAGGAGCAGGACACCTATCTAATAAGTTATTTAATATCCAAGGAATACCGAGGACAAGGTTTGGGTACTTCTTTATTGATAAAAGGAATTGAAAATTTGCGAAAGATTCGGCCAGTAAAGAAGGTTATTGGTTATGTTCAGGACTTTAATTTGTCATCTATGAAAGTTTTTGGAAAAGCTGGTTTTGAAAAAAAAATAGACTTAAAGTATCCTAATTCGAGTAAATTTGAACTTTCATTTACAAATTAATGACCATTAAACTAGGCAAACATCTTATTTCAAGGCAAAATAAGCCCTTCATTATTGCTGAAATGTCAGGCAATCATAACCAATC
>JBBQSH010000242.1:0-4244 GCA_038214015.1 Ignavibacteriales bacterium
ACTTGGCCTACACTTTGGCTTGATCACCCGGAATATGGAACTGGTGTTTGGAACGGTTTATACGGACCGGATAATTTTGTTGGAGATGAAGAAGCTTTGTTTGTGATGGATGATTTTAATGATGAAGAGAATTTTTTACAAAATGATTTTTTGCCGGATTCAACGGATCCATCCATTAAAGGACATGGAATTGAAGTCAGGGTGCGATATGTTGAATTGAATAATCCAACATATAAAGATGTTCTATTCAAAATTTATGATATAAAAAACAAATCTCTTCACAATTACCATAAACTTGTATTAGGAAATTTAACCGGCTCTTATGTTGGAATTGAATCCCCGGAATGGAATGATGATGTAACGCTCTATTATCCAAAGGATAACTTAATAGTAACTTCAGATTTTGACAATTTTATCAACCCAGTTGCAAATCCAAATTGGCAAGGCAGAGTTGGTATGTTTGGTGAATCATTTGTCCACACTCCAACCACAAATGAAATTGCTAGTTTTGATTACTTTGTGCCTGCAGGTGCTATTACTATGTCCGATGATGAGGGTATGTGGAATAGAATAAAACCTGGTCATTTTACCTGGCCTTCGAGTGTTGTTTATGTTGATTCTATCCCTTATGCAATTAGAGGTGAAGATGGGGATTATATAATGGGAAGCGAGTATTTCTCCATTAATTCCGGCGAAACAAAAAGATTTGTTACCGCAAATACCTTTGGTTATTCAAAGGATGAAATCTTACTTAAGATGAAATATGCCGAAGCATTGTATCATTCAAATTTTGATACCATGGCAGTCACCAACTCTGTGTCAATCACAAGTCCAACTTATCATAAAATTGTCTCGGGAAATGAAACAATAACATGGAATGCAATCAACTCAAATGGGACAGTTGAAATTTGGTACAGTGCGGATGGTGGAAATAGTTGGAAAACAATTACTAAAAGCACCCCCAATAATGGTTCATACAATTGGAACACAACTATATTTGATGATGGTGCTTTTGTAAAAATATTGGTTCTATTAAAAAATGAAGTTGGGTTCATTTATGCAATAGATGAAAGCAAATACTTTACAGTTAACAATTCCGAAAATGGAACTCCCTTTGTAAAAATATTTAATGACGAATTATACCCGGGAGTTACAATAACAAATGAAGAATATAATTTTAATTTGCTGATTGGTGATCCAGAAAACGATCCTTTATTGATGAAAGTATCCTATAGCATAAATTTAGATACACTATTTCATGTTTCTCAAAACATTAATGTATCAGGCGATACCTTACTCCACACGTTTCCGATTAACTTAATGAGTATTCCAAACTCAGGTCAATTAAGAATTAAATTCGAATTAACTGACGGAACAAATTCTTACTATGATATTACCCCTGAATTTAGCAAGCAAACACAAAGACAAATTCTACCAGCGCAAAACTTCGAATGGGTTAGGCACTATGCAGAAGTTCCTGTTGAGATACGAGTGATAGATTCAACTCAGTTCAGAGGTGAAGAATATATAATTACTTTCACTGATTTAATACCAAGCTATTTAAAGACCTTTTCTGTTTTTAACAAAACTACAAACCAATATGCTGTTTTAAATGAACCGCTTTATCCCAATAACGAATCGTTAGTCTTTGATGGAATGGTGCTTTATACAGAAGATATTTTAACATCTTTAGATGTGGTAAGAAGTGGATGGAATAATCCTCACCCACAGAATCTAACCTTTGCAATGGATCAATATACTTCCGCAACACTTAATGCTTATAGATATCCATTTGATTATAAGTTTGTTTTTTCAAATACATACTCTGATACTTCAAACAGACTAACAGCAATTTTTGGAAACGGTGCGCCACCTATCAATCCTAATTTGAATTTTAAAATTTACAGATCTGTTGATGGATCTTGGGAAAGAACACAATTTGCCTTTTCAGAACCAAGAACATTTAGAAAAGATACGTTATCGTTTGGAGATATTTCAATTTTTTCAGACCCAACCGGTACAGACTTTTCCTGGAGAGTTGCATTTGCAGGAGATTCCACCTCAAATATTCCTGTAAGTGGAGACACATTATATCTCTTTACTAAAAAAGGATTATCCGTGTATGATACTATACGTGTGCATGGTTTAACAGTAGATGTAAATGACAATCCGGAAATTCCTGTTGAATATTCTTTATCCCAAAACTATCCAAATCCATTTAACCCAAGTACAAAGATTACATACAGCATTGCTGCTGCAGGAATTGTAACGCTTAAGATTTATGATATTCTAGGTAAAGAAGTATCAACATTGGTAAACGAAGAAAAATCTGCGGGGAAATATGAAGTAAACTTCTCCGCTTCATCACTTGCAAGCGGAGTTTATTTCTATAGAATACAGGCAGGAAGTTTTGTTCAGACAAAGAAACTTATGTTATTAAAGTAGTTAACAAACCAATTCATTATTTATTGTTGAGGAGGATGCGTTGAAAAAATTAATTAGCGGCTTTATAGTAATTGTATTATTCTCTTTATTGTCTAGCTGCACCGAAACAGTTGCGCCGGTTTTAACAGGCAGTATTTCCGGTTTTGTTTCTCTTTACGAAGAAGACGGAACCTCAATAAAAGATAGGAGCGGTGTAAAAGTTTCTATTGAAGGCAGAAGTAATTTTGCTTTTACTAATAGCGATGGAAGATATAAACTTGAAAATGTTTCAGCAGGCATTTTCAATATCGTATATGAAAAAGAAGGTTTTGGATTAAACAAAATTATAGCTCGAGAATTTGTTGGAGGTGGTGATGCTTTTATTTATGAGCTACCATTATCAAAATTACCAAGTTATAATGTTACTTCATTAAACATCGTTAAGTCAACAGCACAGCCACAATCTTTACACATAGGCGGACAAGTTTCTGATGCTCGCGACTATTATAGACATTTAATATTGTTTTTTGGAGAAAAAATTTCTGTTTCAAATAACCCACAAGACTATTTGAGTTTAAGAACAATCTATATTTACGAAGACTCTACCTCATTCGGTTTTCCTATTGATAATTATAGAATATATTTTTTGCAAGAGGGTTTTAATCTCGGGGATACTGTATATGCTGTTGCATATTCAATTTCTGATTATGGATGGGGAACACAAGATCCTTTAACAGGCAGATATTATTTTTTTAATGTGGGTAACTCGCCTGCAAAATCAAGTTTTGTGCTGGATTAAATAGTCCCTTTTTACTAATCGAGATTTATAAGTGCTCAATGTTATTGTTTTCATTGAGCGCTTAGTATTAAACTGTTCCCCTCTAAGCGCCTTTTTTCATTTCTTAGAAAACACAATTCTTTTTCCATTATTTGATAAAATTCCTTTCGCATTTATCAATTAATAAATTGGTTTAATCAACTTAAACACAATATTTCATTTCTTTTCTGTGGCATACTTTTAGAAAAAATGTAGTGCTTGAATATTTTATTTGTTCACTGTTGCTAATTATAAAACTATGTAGAATTGGTCGTTTATGAGTTCAAAAACATTTCACGGTGGAGTTCATCCAAAAGGATATAAAGAACTAACGGAACATCTCGCTTTCGAATTATTTCCATTACCAGAACAAATTATTCTTCCCCTTTCTCAGCATCTAGGTAAAGAAGCAAAGCCTCTTGTTAAAAAAGGTGATGATGTAAAAGCTGGACAGATGATTGCGCAGGCAGAAGGTTTTGTTTCTGCTCCGGTTCATACTTCTGTTGCGGGGAAAGTTATGAGTCTTGGTAAAGAACAAACATCAAGCGGTTTTCCTAAAGATTCAATTGTTATTAAACGTAACGGAACAATAGAATCAGAAAATATTTTGCTTGATCCATTAAATCCCGAAACAATAACCGCGGATGAAATTAGAGAAAGAGTGGCACTTGCGGGAATTGTCGGTCAGGGCGGCGCAGCTTTTCCAACTTCAGTAAAATTAAATCCTCCAAAAGATAAAGTTATTGATGTGGTAATTCTAAACGGATGCGAATGCGAACCATATCTTACTCGTGATTACCGATTTATGATTGAGCGACCCGATGATTTAATCTCCGGATTAAAATTAATTATGAAAGCTCTCGGTGTAAAGCGTGGAGTAATAGGAATTGAAAACAACAAACCCGAAGCAATAGAATTGCTAACCAATAAAATTAAGTACAAACACGGATTGGAAGTTGTATCACTAAAAACAAAATATCCGCAAGGCGCTGAGAAGATGTTG
>JBBQSH010000243.1:0-4231 GCA_038214015.1 Ignavibacteriales bacterium
AAAAGAAAATTGGCGGGATTGTTAAAATCTTACCTGTCCGTCCGTAACGGAGTGAAGGCGGATTTGATTTGTTGAGGTTATGCTTCATACTGGCGAAGCCATCCCTATGGGAAAAGTATGCGTACATTAGCTGCAGTTAAAGATGTTCCGCCTTTTGAGTACGATAACTAGTGATCGTAATGGATATTTTCTTTAATTCTATTTTCTGTTCTCCTTGATTACAATTATTTTAAAGCATGAATTCAGAAGAACTTCTTGTAGGAATTATAAATAGAATTTCTGATTTTGAGATTATCAGAGATAAACATTGGTATCGCATACCTGTTGATGTAGCTGATAATCGGTTAAAAAAAAGATGGCCTCCAAAATGGATAGCATTTTATCAATCAGGTGTTTTAAGAAACAATCCCTTTTTAATATCTCATTATGCAGAAATCAAAAGTATTGTGAAAGTACAAAGGAATGAACTTTTCTCTAATGAACCATATAATCAAAACTCAAATAAAATATATTATAAATTAGTTTTTGAAAAACTTGACACTTTACCCAGACCAATTCTAAGCCGAAGGTGGCGAAGGATTATTTTTATACAAACTACATATGAAAAATTTTTGAATGCAGTCGAAATAAATGATTTGTTCGATGAGAGCATTCTGGAAGATAGACTATGGGCTGAATTTAAGAGAAACAAAATTGAGGCAGAGCGACAGGAACTTGTACAAGTTAAAAACAAATTTTACTTTTTAGATTTTGCTATATATTGTATTAAGGGAAAGCTTGATATCGAGACAGATGGGGACGAGTGGCATCACAATCCCAATGCCGCAGAAAAAGATAATTTGCGAAATAATGAATTGTCTATAAAGGGCTGGAATATTATAAGGTTTAACTCTAATCAAATACACGAAAAAACACATACTTATTGTATACCAAAAATCAAAAATAATATTAATAACCTAGGAGGAATAAAAGTTGATCAATACTTTTCAAAAAGATTTGAGGAATTTAATGAAGATGGAGATTATCAGTATAATTTTTTTGACTATAGTCCGGAGGATTGATAGTTAATACTTTTATTCAATTATCGAAAATCCAACTTCTTTCAGAAACTCAAATGTCGAGTCATAAAAAGCTGGAGGTCGAGTGTGATCTTCTTTATCTCCAGGTGGAATCATAATTACCATTCCTTGACGTGCACGTGTTAGTAAAACACGATACGCATTCTTTAAATACTTTTGTCTTTCTTCTTTTCTAATTTTATTCCATCTGCTTCCAACAAAGGACCAATGTTCCCAACCTTTTGCTGTATATCTAAAATCAGCGTCCCAAGTAACACAAACCCAATCAAGCTCTAACCCTTGAACATCAAACTCAGTAGCTACATCTTCAAGATAATATGATGAACGAACGTCATCTTTGCCATCAAGAAACCAGTGAACTGGATCCATTGGTGATTTAACAAAAATGCACTCTGGTTTTAGTCTCTCAGCTTCTGAAGAAACAACTATACCGTAACGCTCGGTGCCTCTTGCTTGTTCTTTAAGCCATTGTTTTGCTTTACACAAATCACGAGTTATTACAATAGGATATTTTGAATTAACATTACTCAATGTTGATTTGGCTTCTTCAACATTTAAATCAAGGATTTGTTTTATTAGTAATGAAACATTTTCTGCACGGAAAGATCGCATTGATACAGAAAGGTGAAGTGAATCATTATAAGTAACATTATTTCTTCCGTGTAATATTTTTAAAGCTTCACCTGCAGCATACTCGCTATCTGTTAGTCTTGAAGAAATATAAACATCCCAATCGTTAAAAGTATTGTGAACTGAATTTATCCATTCGCTTATTCCTGCCTCTCCTGTATTAATCTCTTGACCGCCGCCGACTAAACAAACAACTACAGCCCAATCATCGTGTCGGTCTAAACACGAAATTAGAAATTCTGGTTCTGAGTGATTAAAGTTTGGTCTATTTTTCTTTCGCTTCATAAAGTTGGATGTTTGTTCAAGAGTCCAGGCTCTTTGTGCTTCATCAAACAGGGCAACGTGCTCAATTGGGGGTTTAGCTAAATCGGTAAGGCACTCATCTCTAAAGTTGTGTACGTTTTGAATTTTGGATTTTACTGCACCAAACACAACGCCCTTCTTTGTTTTTAATTTAGCTTCTTTATCACGTTTTACCTTATCTCTTGTTAATGCCTCTCTTAAAATTTTTACAAGAGGACCATTGCCAGATAAAAACACACTGTATAATTCATTCTTTTCGTCTGAATACTTATTTGCAATATTTAATCCAACAAGTGTTTTCCCAGCGCCTGGCACGCCAGTAACAAAACAAATAGATTTTCTTTTTTGATTTCTGGATAACTCGATTATCTTATAAATTTCTTCCGAAGTTTTAGTTATGTTTATTGCACTTGCATCGTTACGTGATATTTCCTCTACCGAATGTCCAAAGTACAATGCTCTTGCAGCTTCTATAATAGTTGGTGTTGGTTTGTAATGACCATTTTCCCAATCTTCTTTTTTAATTTTCTGGCCATCGCAAAATTTTAGAACATCTTGGATAACATCAGGCAACAAATCTACATTGCTTTTAATTGGATAAAGTAATTTATCATTATGCGGAGTAGGTGAAACTGTTGTGTATCCGTGCTTTGCATTAGTCGCAACTAAAATTGGGGCAATATATTGTTCGTGACTTGTTTCGTGAAAGTTTTTTAAATCGAGAGCATAATCCATTACTTGATCAATTGCGTAGGAGTTGTAATCCTTTTCACCAACTTTAAATTCTAAAACAAAAATAACAGCACCAATTAACAAAACAGCATCAATTCTCTGTCCCATTCGTGGTATTGAGAACTCTAAATAAATTGAACCACTGTTTTTATATTCCGGTAAAACTTCTTTAAGAATTTTTATCTCTTCTGACCAAGCATCTCTTTGGGATTGTTCTAACGAAAATTGATTATTTAAAGCAAGAACACCTACTATTTCTTCAGATGAAAATTCTAAAAAATTAGAAATAGAGTTTGAATAAAAGGCACGGTTCATAAAATATCTTTTGAATTAAAATTTGAATAGTTAAACCTCACCAACTCCCCATCCTCAGAGATAAATGAAAAATTAAGAGAGGATGTAAACGGAAGACATAAACTCAATGCAAACTTAAGAAGGCTAGAAGCGAGAGGCAAGAAGAAAGAGGCTTTATAAAATGTTAAGTGTTCGATGATCAATTAAGAGAAGTAATGATGAATTAATTCTTTTTATAATTCCATCTCGATTTTCTTTTCTTCCAATAATGACTTTAACATTTTCCCTTGCATCCCAAGAAAACCAATATTAGCGCGGATTGTTTCTTTTGTAACGGGAATGATCTTTATTCCGTTATCCTCATCAACAAAGTGAATGCGTGTTCCGGGTTTTATGTTGTACTTTTTCCGCAGCTCTGCCGGAATTGTTAATCGTCCGTTGGTTGTAAGCTTTAAGATTTTCATAGTTATAACTTTAAATCAAAACTAAGCAGGTTAGAAGCCAGAGGCAAGTAGAAATATGGATGAGGGAAAATTCAAAAACGTGAAATGAAAAACGTTAGACGAAAAAGAAAAAAGCGGCATTCAATTAGGACCATTCACTGGTTCTTAAATTAAAAATACAGATGTAATACGTAAGTGAAGATCCTGAAATAATTCACCGCGGCGAACAGGATGAAAGAATAGTATTCTAAATGAATGATTATTATTAAATTGAAGCAGAATTTTTTCTGAGAGGTTTAAATGAGCATACCAACTGTTGAAGATGTAGTGAGGATATCCGGTATTAGCAATCCGGTTATACGTAACCTGAATATAACGCAGGGTTACTATGAGCTTTCGCAGGCTATGTTAAAATACTTAAACGGAAATCCGAACTGGTGCACATTTGCTGTATGGGCATCAAAGCAGGCGGGTCAGTCTATCCGTAAAGAAGATTTATCCCGCGCATTCCAAAATTGTTTTCGTAATTCCCCTGAAATTATCTTTGTGCTTAACACTCTTGCAGAACACTCCGATGTAATCAGGAAACTGCCGGAAGTAAAAGCAATTTCCGGTTTCATAATGAATGCATTAAAGCCTGATGAAGTGTTTGAATATTCTGCCAAGGCTGTTGCTGAAGGAAACAAAAAAGTATTTGCAGAAATCGGCGGAGAGTTTGCACGCTTTCTATCTGTCTTCCGAAACGAACAG